>JAQULY010000350.1 GCA_028718445.1 Kiritimatiellia bacterium | reverse complement strand
GACGAACCATAACCCAGCGTTATGCGATGCGCCGGCTATTGCCGGCGTCAGCCCCAAAGGGGCGCGTCGCATAACGCCTGGTTATGGCTTTTCGTCCCCTGCCCAATCGCGTTCAGCGGCCCTCCGCGCGCGGCCCGGCGTCAGCGCCAGCGTGCTGGTGGTCCCGGCCGGCGCCGCGTGTGTGGGGGGGAAGCGAAGCGTGGGGGGAATCTCCCCCCTGCCACTCAAACGGAGCAAGGAGGCCGGGAAGCCGTCGCTGAGCTTGCGAAGCGTCGGCGTCGGCCTCCGCGCGGAGTGCGAAGGTAAGCGGACTGGCGCGGCGGCTGGCACGGAACGGGCGGAGCGACGTGGACCGGTGCGGTCGCTGGGCGTGCCGCCGCCCCCCGCGCCGGACCGGACGGCGCCAGCGACAACGGAGCGGGCGACGGCCGGACTGACGCGGGGGATCAGCGGCGAGCACGCCCGGCGTCCGCAAGGCTGACCGCCAAAGCGCAGGAGCGCACGGCCGGCAAGGCCGCCATCCCAAGCCTGCGCAGGGTGGCGGACGCCGACGGGCGGGCGCTCTTGCGCGACGCGGGCAGCCGTCCGGGCCACGGCGCGCAGACCGGGACGCAGCCGCCGTGACAGGACGCTGGCAGGGGTTCGGGGGGCAGCCGCCCCCCGCCACTCAAGCGGAGCCGGGGAAGGCGACGGCGCGAAGCTTGCGAGCGTCCGTGGCCGGAGCCGGCAGAGCGCGAAGGTAAGCCCCGGAGGCGCTGCATCGGCGGTCAGGCGTCTGCGCGCCACGGGTGCGGACGCCGGGAGCGCCGACGCGCCCGGCGCCGATCTGCCAAGCTTGCGAAGGCAGTTCGGCGACGGAAGCGCGGCGTGCGCGAAGGCGTCCGCAAGGCCGGAGGCATGGCGCGACGGCACTATCGTGACGACGCGCGATGCCGACGGCCGGTCCCGTGTGCGCGCGGCGCCGACCGCCGGGCAGCGCCGGAGCGGGCGCCTGGCGGGGGCAGCGAAGCGCGGGGGCGGCGAGCCCCCGGCCACTCAAGCGGAGAACGGCGCCGGACGCCGTCGCGAGCGTGCGAGCGTCGGCGGCTGGCGTCCGGGCGGAGCGCGAAGGTAAGCCCCGGAGCGATGCGGCGGTGGCGGGCCACGACGGGCTGCGGGCGCTGGCCGCCGGCGACAGAGCGAGTGCCGGAGAGGAGACGAGATGGACGGCGGGTAGCGTCCGCACCCGGCGGGGAGCCGCCGCGCCGCGAGCGCAGCGGGCGCCTGGCGGGGGTAGCGAAGCGCGGGGGCGGCGAGCCCCCGGCACGGAGCGAGCGGCAGTGGCGGGGCGCCGGCGCTGTCGCTGGCCGCGAGAGAATGAGAGGTGGAGCGAGGGATGGGGATGTGCGAGCGGCCAGCGTCAGCGCTGGGTGACCCGCCGCGCCGCGAGCGGAGTTGGGGGGCGTTGGGGGAGGAACGACCGCCTTGACCGTTTGGCAACCTGCAGGGTTGACAAGGCGGTCCGAGGCGTTGTTGGCTCCGTCATCGCTTTCTCGTTGGCTCCAGAACCACAAACTCCCTTGTCTTCGGATCGAGCAAATACGTGGTTCCGTTCCCGTTGACCACAATGATCCGACCTTTGCTTTCGGTTATCGACCTTATGTATATCCACTGAACATCGGCCTCCAAACCGGGGTCAATCATGACCTGGTAAAGGCGTTTCTGCCAAAGGAGTTGTCCCGTCTTAGCGTCCAGGGCATGAACCACGCCGTCGTCCATTCGTTCCGCTCTGAATGTCGTGCCATCATACGTCACCTCTGGCGGTGGCGTGCTGAACGTGACTCTCGCCGAGGCGACGATGGCAACGGCAAGGACGAGGCATAGGCATACCATCATCTTCTGTTTGTTCATCTTCGTCTCCATGGCCAACGAAGCGTTTTATCCCTCGACGTGATCAGTGTACAGCCGACGTGGTTTGGAGGGAAGCCGTGAATCGGGCGGACCGTCGGGGGATAAAATGCCGTTCAGCGCAACCGCGCTATGGGGTTTGGATGGGCACAGGGGCCAACATGGGGCTGGCGCTGCCACGCGCGGGATGCTCCCGTCGACGAAGCCATATTCTAGATTTTTCATGTGATTGTCCCAACGTCAGGGGTGAGGCAATGGCAGTCCGGCGCCTCCACCCGGAAGTTGGGGTTCATCTCCGCCCGTTGGTGGTACTTCCGGCACCGAATCGCCGTCAAGCGCGGCGATCATCTGCTCCAACATCGCCGGTGATAGGAGCAGGGCTGCATATCGCTGCTTCCAGAGCCAAGTAGCGTAGGCTTGTACGCCAACAACGAAGAATACGACGGCAAACAGCGCGTGCTCCTGGTGTTTGAGGAGATCGCAGACCGATCGAAAGTTCATGGCGATTAGGAGCACACCTCCAATGACGCCAAACATCCCCAGACACCAGTGGATGTCATTGTGCTTGGCCCACTGATGTGACGGCTCTCGATCGTCCTTGCTGCACAGTCGCCATCCGGCGAGGGCAAAGCCTGCGGAAAGCAGGACGGGGATGGCGCCGACAAGAACCTGCGGCAAGTCGGGACTGGCTCGATGTACAACCGAAGAGTAGACACCGAAGAGAGGTATCATCGCAAAGCCCAGCGAAAACGCAAAGCAGCAGACCCCAACGATGATACAAAGTACACGGGGAACACCGGCCACGGGAAGTGGTGTTGTCTCTTCGTCGTGTTTCATCTCGCGTCCTGTTACCCAACTAATAGCGTTTCATCCCTCGACGTGATCAGTGTACAGCCGACATGGGTTGGAGGGAAGCCGTGAATCGGACGGGGCCGTCTGGGGATAGAATGCCATCGAGAGCAACGGCGCTATGGGTTTGGATGGGGCGCGGGGTGGCGAATGTCGGGCTGACCCTATCTGAGTTGAAAAACCCATTTCACGGTCTGTACGCAGGCAACGCCTACCAGAAGAAGAACAAGTACTCCCAAAACTCTGACCGCCGGTGTGCCTCTCTTTGTAATGCGTACAGCCATGACAAAAATGGGGACGTTAAGAAGGAGCCCGACCAGATTCCAAACGGCTGTAAAAGCTGATGGCGGATATGATTCTTGAGTCCCGAGCATGGACGCCAGGACAACAAGGGCCACGACGACGGCAAGATATTTCAGGTCTTGCTTCTCTTGTGCTATCAAGTCCATGAGGACATTTCTCTTCGGTGGCGAACATCAGCGTTGAGGGGCGGCGCGTTAGCGACGTGCCTCTCCACCACCTTGTTAGCCCTTGCGTATCGGAAGTTCCGTCTCAAATCCGATCTTGCAGTACGGACACCTCCTGATAGGGCTTTGGGTTCCCCATGTGCCCGCCCAGAGCAGAGGACCCAGTCTCATCTTGCATGCAGGGCATTTTATCCCTTGCGCTAGATAGATGACTGTTCCAACAACCGCGCAGAGCACTGCAAACATGAAAATATTGAACAACATTACCGACCGGAAGCTGACAATGACGGCCAGCGCCAACAGCAGAGGCGTTACGATGACGCTAACTCTGAATACGCGCCTAATGGATCGATCATTCTTCTCGCGGATTGTCATTTTGATCGGGCAACGAACAGCGTGTTATCCCTCGACGTGATCAGTGTACAGCCGACGTGGTTTGGAGGGAAGCCGTGAATCGGGCGGACCGTCGGTGGATAAATGCCGGCGAGCACAGCCGTACTATGCTCAATGTCGAACGCTCAACGCTCAACATCAATTGATTCTGGCACCCCCAACTGACGTTTCGCGGCGCCTTGGGGGGTGAAGTTAAGTGGCGGCGGGAATGGGGTGGAGCGAAACGGTCAAGACAAGGCGTCCCCGCCGCCCAAGGAGGAAGGGCGACGGGGACTTGTGGCACGCGGTCCGGGAGCATCATCGCAGGCGATCATGTGGACGTCCGCTCGTCTCCCGAGTTGTTTGCGCCACGGAGTAAAAGTACAGTCGGCGCCGGGTTCTGTCAACGGCAGTGTGGCGAGGTGGTCGGCAAACGAAGCGATATTTCTGGTGCTGGTTGACAGTGTCGTACGGCGAGACTAGTGTGCCCCTGTGACCGCTGTGGCGCGCTCCTCGTCGCGGACGTTGTGGCAGGCTGCAAGGTATAGCCCGGGCGCGACGCGGTCACTTCTTTCTGTAGAGCAGTTGCACGGTCTTGTCCCCGGTGATTCGGCCGCAACTCGCCATCCGCCAGGCGCTGCGCGAAGCAGGCACCGGCGCCATCCTGGACGACTCAAGAGTGACCGTGATGATCGTGTGGACACCGCACTGGAGGAGCGGTGGCATGCTGGCTCAACTGGCGTTTCGCGGCGCCATGGGTGGGGCGGATGGGCGGCGGAGGGCGAGATAAGGTGCAAGGTTTTTCTGTCGATATCCCCTGTGTTTCGTGTGTTTTTGTGAGGCTGGGGTTGAAACGGTGCGTATTGTAGAGAGGCGCACAATGTTCGAGGCAGGAAAATCGGGGAATCCGGGGGGACGGCCGAAGGGGTCGTATGGCGGACGGATCAAGGCGCTGGCGGCGCTGGACCGGATGCTGTCCACGCGGGGAAACCGAGAAGTGCTGGTGGAGGCGCTGCAGAAGTCGTTCCGGCGGGATCCGGTGGCGTTCTTCCGTACCGTGATCATGCCGCTGTTGCCGAGGGAGTCGAAACTGGAACTGCAGCGTGGGGGGGTCGTGAGATGGCGGAGCTTGTGGGAGACGGGGGAGGGCGGGAAAGAAGACGGTGAGACGGTCGGGCAGTCCGACGGTCGGGCGGTTGGGCAGGCGGACGGGGAAGACGGGGATGGGTGAAGGATATGGCGGGGGGGATTGATGTCTATTACCGGGCGCATCCGGCGCAGGTGCAGATCCACGCTGCCAGGGGGAAGCGCTTTCGGTGCGTGTGCACGGGCAGGCGATTCGGCAAGACCATCTGCCTGGCCGGGGAATTGCTGGATGTGGGCGGTGGCACAAAGGGCGGAGAGTATGGCTGGGTGGCGCCGACCTACAACGTGGCGGAGCGCGGCGTCGAGGCCTTCAGGAAGATCGCGCCGGGGTTCGTCGAGGTGGTGGGACGCGCGCCGTGCCGGGTGGAGTTCCAAGGTGAGGCCGGCCTGCAACGAACGCGAGTGTGGTTTTTGTCGGCCGACAACCCGGACGCCATACGTGGATATGGCTTCGAGGGGCTGGTGATTGACGAGGCGGCATCCATTCCGAAGGACGTGTGGCACTACGTGCTGCGGCCGACGATCTCGCAGACGATGGGATGGGCTATCTTCGTGAGCACGCCAAAGGGGCGGAACTGGTTCTATGACCTCTTCACCAGGGGACAGGATAGCTTCGAGAGGGACTACGCCAGCTTCAGGTTCCCGAGTAGCGCTTCGCCGTACTTCCCGGCTGAGGAGTGGGAGGAGGCGAAGCGGACACTGCCGGAGGATGTGTTCAGGCAGGAGTACATGGCGGAGTTTCTGGAAGACTCGGCAGGCGTCTTCCGCAACGTCGACGCCTGCCTGGAGGTCAGAGGTCAGGAGTCAGAGGTCAGGCCGGAATGTGTGCGAAGTGTGGTGATCGGGTGCGATGTGGCGAAGCATACGGATTGGACGGTGCTGATCGCGATGGATGCGGAGACGGGAAGATGCTTTGCGATGGAGCGGTTCAACATGCTTGATTGGCCGATTCAAAAGGAGCGGATCGTGGGGTTCGCGCGTAAATGGCGGGGCCGGGTGGTGATGGATGCAACGGGCGTGGGGGATCCGATCTTCGACGATCTGAAGCGGGTGCTGCCGGATATCGAGGGGTTTCGGTTCACGGCGGGGAGCAAGGTGGAGTTGGTGCAGCGGCTGGCGGTGGCTATCGAGCAGCGGAAGGTGTCGTGGCCGGGGGGATGGGGAGTAGGCAGTGGGCAGGCGGCAGGCGGCAGTGGGCAGGCGGCAGGCGGCAGTGGCCAGTTGGCAGTAGGCAGTAAGCAGTGCGGGGGGGGACTGCCAACCGCCAACTGCTCACTGCCGACTGATCCCTGGGAAGTGCTGACGGCGGAGCTGAAGCGGTATGAGTATGAGATCGGGCCGACGGGGCAGATCAGCTACGGCGCGCCGGCGGGATACCACGATGACTGCGTGATGGCGCTGGCGCTGGCGAATCACCGTCGCTGGGAGTGCGAGACGTGCGGGAGTATGGAGCGGCTGGGCG
>JAQULY010000349.1 GCA_028718445.1 Kiritimatiellia bacterium | reverse complement strand
CAGTCCATGCAGGTCTCTTCGTCGCCGTGGTCCAGATGGACGGCGAAGACGGCATCCGGGAAGATCTTGTCGGCCGTCAGCATCATGCTTTCGAGCATGAGCTTGTGGGTATACGAGCGGGCGCCCTTGGAGAGCTGCACGATGAAGGGCGCCTTGCTCTCGACGTTGCCCTTGAACAACCCCATGGTCTGTTCGAGGTTGTTGATATTATAGGCGCCAATGGCGTACTTGCCGTAGGCATGCTTAAAAAGGGCGGAGGTGGTGACGATCATGACATGCTTCCTCTCAGGCTGCGCCCGCCGGACCATCCGGCAAACGGACCAGAAATACGAACCGACATAATAGCCCCACGCCTTTCGGGCGACAAGGCAGAATCCCGCTGTTGGGGGCTTGACAAGCTCCGGCCCCGTTCGGTACTGTGACTTCGCATGAACGCATTGTTTGTCAAACTGGCACTGCTTGAGGCCGTCCGAGTTACGGACCGGCTGCCGGGCGTGGTTGTCGCCCGGCCGGGCGCCTGACGGATGACGCGGTCGTGTGCTGAGAGTATCTAGCCGGACAGAGTCGTACGTGAGGACGCCCATCGCCGCTGAACGCGGGGTGGGTTTTTTGTTTTTTTGGTTTTGTTGTATGAAACTGGAGAGTGACACGTGAAGAAAGCGATGCAGTCAACCGAACCCGAACGAACCGGAGCGCAGAGCCTGGTGGATGGGCTTGAGGCCGCCGGCGTTCAGGTCATGTTCGGCTATCCGGGCGGGATGGTGCTGGACATCTTCAATCTGCTGCCCGCGTCATCCATCCAGTTCGTTCTGTCGCGCCACGAGCAGGGCGCGGTCCACATGGCCGACGGCTATGCGCGGGCCACGGGCAGGACCGGCTGCTGCCTGGTGACTTCAGGCCCCGGCGCGACCAATACCGTGACCGGGCTGGCGACGGCCTTCATGGATGGCGTGCCCATCGTATGCATCAGCGGCCAGGTGCCAACCCACATGATCGGCAATGACGCCTTTCAGGAGGCCGATATCACCGGCATCACGCGCCCTATCACCAAGCACAACTACCTGGTGCGCAAGGTGGACGACCTGCCGCGTGTGGTGGCCGAGGCTTTCTACATTGCCTCCTCCGGCAAGCCCGGTCCCGTGCTGATAGACATTCCCAAGGACGTGCAGCGGCAGTTGACGCGGGTGCAGCCGATGAAGCCGGCGGACGTTTCACTCCGCAGCTATCAGCCCGTGGTCCCGGTTGATCCGGAGCAGATTGCCCGGCTGGCGGCGGCGATCAAGATCGCGCAGCGGCCGTTGCTCTACGTGGGCGGCGGCGTGATTGCGGCCGGCGCCTCCGAGGAACTGCGCGAACTGGCGCACCGCACGCAGATTCCGGTGACGGCGACGCTGATGGGCCTCGGCGCTTTCCCCGAGGACGACCCTCTCTGCCTGCGCATGCTCGGCATGCATGGCAGCGTGGCGGCCAATCGCGCCGTGGCCAAGTGCGACCTGCTCGTTTCGGTGGGCGCGCGCTTCGACGACCGTATCACCGGCAAGCTCAGCGAATTTGCACCGCTTGCGAAGATCGCGCACATCGATATTGACCGCAGCGCCATTGGCAAAAGCGTCCGCACGGATTACCCCGTGCTCGCGGACGTCAAGCAGGCGCTGCAGGCGCTGCTGCCGCTGGTGGGGCCGGGAAAGCATAAAGCCTGGCTTGACGAGGTGCAGGGGTGGAGCCGCGAGTGTCCATTTTCTTACGACATGCCGCCGGGATCGCTGCCCGCGCAATACGTGATCGCGCAGATTGACAAGATCGGCAAAGGCGAGGCCATCATTGTGACCGATGTGGGCCAGCACCAGATGTGGGCCGCGCAGCACATTCGCCATGCACGTCCGCGCAGCTTCATTACTTCGGGTGGGCTTGGCACGATGGGCTACGGATTGCCCGCCGCCATCGGTGCGCAACTGGCTTGCCCGGACCGGCTGGTGGTGTGCATCTCCGGCGACGGCAGCATCCAGATGAACTTCCAGGAGCTGGTGGTGGCGGTGGAGCATGAACTGCCGGTGAAGGTGGTCATCCTCAACAACGGCCACCTCGGCATGGTCCGTCAATGGCAGCAGATGTTCTACCAGAAGAATTACTCCGCCGTGGTGCTGGGGCAGCGCAACCGTCCCGCTAACGAACGCATCCGCGGCGTGTCGGACGAGTATCTGCCCGACTTCGTCAAACTGGCCGAAGCCCATGGCGCCGGCGCATCGCGAGTGCGCCGCGCCGAAGAGGTGCCCGACGCGCTGCGCGAGTGCTTTGCCAGTCCCCGGCCCTGGGTGCTGGAGTGCCGTGTCACCGAGGAAGAGAACGTCTTCCCGATGGTGCCGCCCGGCGGATCGGTGGAACAGATGATTCAACGACTGGCCTAGACGGAAAGAACGAACATGAAACACACGATCACCGCTTTGGTGGAAAACAAGCCGGGCGTGCTGGCCCGCATCGTCGGGTTGGTCTCCGGCCGCGGCTACAACATCGAGACGCTCTGCGTCGGTCCCACGCAGGACGACACGTTCTCGAAGATCACCATGGTCGTCCCGGGCGACGACCATGTGCTTGAACAGGTCACCCTCCAGTTGGGCAAGCTGGTAGACGTGCTGCATGTCACCGATGTCACGCGCCGGCGTCACATCACCCGCGAGATGATTCTCGCGGAGATTGCCGCCGGCAAGGAGCAGCGCGCCGCGGTCATGGAGCTTGCGTCCATGTTCACGGCGGCGATCGTCGGCGTGCGGGATCGCTCGCTCACGATTCAGATGACCGGCGGAGAGGAGCAGGTGCGCGATTTCCTGCGCGCGCTACGCGATTTCAAGGTGCTCGACATCGCGCGTTCCGGCGCCATCGCCGTGGCGCGCGGCAACGACGATGACGCCGACAACTGAAAGCGACACGGTCCCGACATGAGCGCAACGGATCGCGACACAAACGCCCACGGCCTTGCGCGCTATGCCGTTCTGGGACATCCGGTAGGGCATTCGCTGTCGCCGCGGATGCATGCCGCCAACTTCGCCGCGCTCGGCATGAAGGCCACGTATGAGGCCTTCGATGTGCCTGAGGCGTCGCTGGCGGACAGGCTGGCGCAGTGCCGGCAGGACGGCTTCACGGGCCTCAACCTGACAATTCCCCTGAAGGCCCGGGCGCTGACGCTCGTTGACGAGGCGGCGCCGGACGCCCGTATGCTGGGCGGCGTCAACACGATCCTGTTCGGCGGTGCTGGTCGCATGGCCGGCTACAACACGGACGGCTTCGGGTTCGTCACGTCGCTGTCCGAGGCGGGCTTGCCTTCGTTGAAGGGGCTGCGCGTGCTGATTCTCGGGTGTGGCGGCACGGGCCGCGCCCTGGCGTTGACCTGCGCCCAGGCCGGCGTCGCGCAAGTCCTGCTGGCAAACCGCACGGCGGCGCGAGCGCTCGAGGTAGCGGAGGCCGTACGCGCGGCCTTCCCGGACGTGTCGGTGCAGGCACTGGCTTCCGGGACCGACGCCTGGAGGGCGGCGTCGCTTCAAAGCGATCTGGTTGTACACACCACATCTCAGGGGCTTAACGCCGGCGACGTTGCGCTACTTCCCAGTGACGCCTTCCGTGCCGGGCAGACGCTTTTCGACGCGGTCTACACGGCTCAACGCACGCCCATCATGCGCGCCGCGCTGACGGGCGGCGCCGCGGCGATCAACGGGCTCGGCATGCTGCTGCACCAGGGCGCGCAGTCGTTTCGCATCTGGACCGGGCGCGAGCCGGCCCTCGCTGCCATGAAGGCCGCGCTCGGCCCATCACCGCGGGTCATGCCTACTTGAGCACAGCCTTCAGCCGGAAGAAGGCCTTGTCTGGCGTGGTGACGAGTTCCCATCGGAAGCGGTTATCGGGCACCCCCGCTTGGTTCGCGGCTGGAATGATGCCAAGAATCCATTCGCCATCGCCCAGTGCCGTCGTGCCGATCGGCATTAGATCGATAAACGACAGGGTGGACGCATGCTGCTTCGGTGTTTCGATGACCGGGCTGCCGCTAATCCACTGAACGGTGAGCAGTG
The DNA here is from genome assembly GCA_028718445.1 of Kiritimatiellia bacterium. GTDB lineage: Bacteria > Verrucomicrobiota > Kiritimatiellia > RFP12 > JAAYLN01 > JAQULY01. Next base: position 2,201 of record JAQULY010000349.1, on the reverse strand, counting down.
GATCGCCCGGTTGCCAATTGGACTGGAAAGCGTATACGAATCCGTTTGGCTGACCGTACTCGGCATTCATGGCATTGAATATTGCCTCCTCGGTGCCTGACAGCGCATGCTGTGCAGCCCAGGTCGCGAACGGCATAGGAACCGCAAGGATGCTCGTGCCGCCAACCGTATTTTCGGAGCCGTCAAAGCTGCTGCAGCCTGTGACAGTCACGGTTGCGCCGGCTTCACCGGCAAACGTGTACGACAGCGTCCTGGCTTCGGAGTCATCGAACGCCCACTTGATCTTGCGGTGCAGCACATCCCAGGCGCCGTCGTGGCTAACGCTGGTGACCTGCACCCCCGCGGGCACGACCTCCTCAAGCCCCCATGCCAGTGCGCCCGGTTCGGGAGTCACCACGATCGCGACCGTGTTGGACAGCACTGTACGCACGGCGCCGACAAGCGGGCCGTTGAGAGCCAGCGGCCGGACCGCGAGAGTGGCCATGCCCGCGTTCCCGAGACGACTGAGCGGTATCCAGCGCTTGGCTTCCGCGGCTACATTCGGGTCGTAAGTGTATTGTTCCCCGTGCCGATAGAGCGTGATGCCACGTATGACAACAGGTGTCCTGTAATCGTCGGCACCGCTCTTCCAGCGCGCCACGCACGCGCCGATCTCTTCCAGCACGATGCGCCAGTCGCCATTATCGTCGGCCGGGTGCAGCAGGCCGGGATTGGCGCCTCCCGTGAAGACGGTGTCTCCCGTGATCGGGTGGTTGTCGGTTCCGAAGTTCACCAAGCCGGCGACAACCGCGCCGGCTAAGTTGACCGTGTACTGCAAAGCGCGGTCACGTATCTGGCCATGTCCCCTGAAAACCCATTTAACCTTGTTGTTGTCTGCATCCCAGTTCCCACCGTCGGAAATCGAGAGCGGAATCTGCCCTGGCGAGAGCTTCTCCTCAACGCCCAGGAAGTCGCAGTCCCCGTCCGGCACAACGATCGTGATCGTGGCGGCCAGGCCCGCAATGGTACGGTTTGCGCCTTCCGTTGGCACTCTGAAGTTGGCCGTGAAGACGGCACCGCCTTCGGGAACGACGACCGTGCGGAACGGCGAGGTCTCGCCATCGCTCCATCCTGTGAACCAGTAACCCGCATCGGGCGTGGCCGTTAGGACTACGCTGACGCCGGCGGCGTACCAGCCGCCGCCAGAGACGCTGCCGCTGCCGCTGACGGCGGTCACAAGTTCGTATTGGGTTTCCCAGCTCCACGTCAACGTGGCGTTGTTCGTCAACGTCATCGTGACGTTGGTGGGGCCTGACTGCGTGAAGTCGTTGCCCGTCACGGTCGCACCAGTGCAAACATAGCGCGTGGTTCCGTCTGTAACGACCGCCGGGACGCTGGCCGTGACCGCAGCGCCGGAAACGTAGCTATGCGCGTCGTTATCCGGCACAGCGTCACCGCGTGCGTTCTCGATGGTCAGCGTAACCGCAATCGCCTCGTTGCCGTATAGCTGGATGACTTCATCAGGCGTGATGGCCCGGTTATATATGCGCACCTCATCGATGTAGCCGCTCCAGAAGCGCTGTTGATAGTAATCCGCACTCGCGGACCATCCAATGTAGAGCGGAGCGGAATTATAAACGGAAAACATATTGTGCAGGGTAGTGCCCTGCACGCCATCGAGCCAGCAGGTGAGATTCGTGCCATCCCTGATGGCCGCAAAGTGGTGCCAGAGGGTATCGCCCCTGACGTTTGGCTCGCACCCCACTCCGGCATGGACACCGTATTGTTTCTCATAAACCCCGTAGCACACCCGTCCGACATCGGGTGGGTTGTCTGGCGCCATAAGCACGCGGGCGTCGTGGTACATGCTCGACTTGTCCACAAGCTTCTGACCATACGCACTGTTGTTTCCACCCCCGTCGCTGAGGAACCAGAGACTAATTGTGTACTGCTCCCATGCTGGGAAATTTACGCCCGTTCCGGCGTTAATATAGTCGCCCGCGCCATCGAAGTAGAAATATCCGCCATGAGGCCCATCAGAACGCCACTGAGCGTTGATCACCGCACCGTGTTGCCCGTTGCCGCTGGCGTCCGTGGCCGTGTTTCCATCATTGACCGTGAATGGGTAGTAGAGGGCGAGGCCTACGTCAATTCCGCCTGTCGCTTCCGCGAAGTTAGCCGCAATGGTGCGTGCCTGCGACATGGGGATGGTGATGGTGTTG
>JAQULY010000348.1 GCA_028718445.1 Kiritimatiellia bacterium | reverse complement strand
TTTCCAGCCGTGGGAGGCACGCCAGGCACGTTTCCAGGCGGAGGCGCGCGAGGCGGAGGTCAACAGCGCCCGCCGGCACCTGAACGTGACGCGCGGTAATCTGCTGCTCGGCCTGGGGCTGTCACCCGACGCCGACGTCCGGCTCTCGGGAGAACTCGGCGCGACGCCGGCGTTCACCAACGATGTCGCGCAACTCGTGCTGCGGGCGCTGGCGTCGCATCCCTCCCTGGCCGTGGCCGACCGGCAGGTGGTCATCCGCGAACACCGCGTGCGCCAGGCCTTTTGCGACTTCCTGCCATCGCTTTCGTTGTTCTCCACCGGCAGTTGGACCGGCAACGATCTGGCGGATCATTCCGCCAACTGGCTTTCCGGCATCAAAGGCGTGTGGACGTTGTTCGATGGTCTGGCCAACGTGGCGCGTTACCGGGCCGCCAAAGTCGAGCGCCGCCAGAGCGAACTGGCGCGCGAGAACGCCTTCCTCAACGTTATGATCCAGGTGATCGCCGCCGAGGCCGGCGCGCGCGACGCGGTCGAGTCGGCCCGGCTACGCCAGAGCGCCTACGATGTGACCGCCGCCAAGTTCGCCGATTACGATGCGCGCAGCCGCGAGGGCCTTGTGCCGCTCAGCGACGCTCTGGACGCCCGCGCCGCCATGGATCTGGCTCAGGTCGCGCTGGTCCGTAGCCGCTACCAGGAGCGTCTTGCCGCCGCCAGCCTGGAATTGGCCATCGGCATCACGCCCATTCCCTGACGCCCACGTACCCACACAACAACGTACCCGCACCCACATCACTCCCCCATCCGCAAAAAATGAAAACCATCCAGATTGCTCCGATCACCATCCTCGCCGCCCTGTTCGCGGCCCTCCTGTCGGGCTGTGGCAAGAACGGCCCCGCCGCGCCGGCGGCCGGCGCGTCCGAAGTCGCCGCGCTGGCGGTGAAGGCTCAGGCCGTCACCAACCGCCCGTTCGAGCGCCGTCTGACGGTGCAGGGCACGCTGGAAGCCAAGCGCTTCGCCGACGTGGCGGCGCGCGTGGAAGGCAACCTGGATGCCGTCTGGGTGGATGAGGGCGATGCCGTCAAGACCGGCGAGACACGCCTCTTCCAGATAGATCCCGTCGGTTTGTCCAACGCCGTGACCATCGCCGAGCAGGCGCTTGACGTGGCCCGAGCCGGCCTGACCGTGGCGCAGGCGGGAGCCGATAAGACCAAGGCCGAAGCCCGCAAAGCGGCGCTGGACTTCGAGCGCTACGAGCGTCTTCACAAGGAGGGCAAGGTCAGCAACAACGAGTACGAAACCGCCGACACGTTGCATCGCCAGGCGCAGGCCGGCATCGCCGTGGCCGAGGCGCAGATTGACCTCGCCGGCCGCCAGGTGCGTCAGGCGGAGGCCGCGCTGGCCATCGCCCGCAAGCATCTGGACGACTCGCTGACAGTGTCGCCGATTGATGGCGTGGTCAGCCTGCGCAGCGCCGAACCTGGCGAGCAGATGTCGGTGGGACGCACCGTGCTGCGGCTGGTGGACCCCCGCACGCTCGAGGCGGCCGCCTTCATCCCGGCGCAGTACTATGCCTCCGTTCAACCGGGCCAGACGCCCTTCCGCCTGGCGGTTAAGGGCGCGGAAGCCGCCATGCACACGGTGACCTATCGCAGTCCGACGATTGATCCCACGCTGCGTACCTTCGAAATCAAGGGGCTGGTGGACAACGCCGCCGGGCTGGCGGTGCCGGGCAGCATGGCCGACATCACGATCGTCTTCGAGACCAGGCCCGGTAAGGCCGTGCCGACGGAGGCCGTGCTCAACCGGGCCGGCAAGCAGGTGGTTTTCGTCGTTCGCGATGGCCGTGCCGCCCAGGTTGAGGTCGCCACCGGACTGCAGAACGACGGTTGGACCGAAATTCTCAGCGGCCTCGCCGCAGGCGCACTGGTCGTTACCGAGGGACAGACCCAGCTCCGCGACGGCGCCCCCGTAGAAGTCCTCTAACCACGTCACGTTCTGGAGTGCCCGCATGTTCCTCGCCACCGCTTCCACCAAACGCCCGATCGCGATGAGCTGCCTGCTCATCGCCCTGATCGTCCTTGGGATCAACTCCTACCGCAAGCTCTCGATCGAGAACATTCCAGCGGTGGACATCCCCTACGTTGTCGTCATCACGAGCTGGGTCGGCGCTTCGCCCGAGGATATCGAGAAGGACGTGAGCAAACCGATCGAGGACGCCGTCTCCGGCATTGACGGTCTGAAGCACATCGAGTCGTCGAGCATGGAGAACGTCAGCCAGGTGATCCTGGAGTTCAACCTGGCCGTGGATGTGGACGTCGCCGCACAGGACGTGCGCGAAAAAATAGACGGCATTCTTGCCGACCTGCCGGAGGAGGCCGACAGGCCGGTAATTCAGAAGGTCAACATCAACGCCACCCCCGTCGCCAATATCTTCCTCTCCGGCGACGCGCCCATTGACGACCTATACGACTATGCCGACAACACTATCGCGGATCGTTTCGCCACGGTCATGGGCGTGGCCGAGGTGCAGGTAATCGGCGGTAACGAGCGCGAAGTATGGGTGGAACTGGATCGCCGGGCGCTGGCCGCGGCGGGACTGACCACGATGGACATCACGGCCGCGCTGCAAGGGGGCATCCTCAGTCTGCCTGGCGGACGCATTCGCGAGGCCGGCAGCGAATACTCCATACGATTTGACGCCGAGTACGCGAATATCGCCGACATTGCCAATCTCGAAGTCGCCAATCGCAGCGGCGCCCGCCTGCGCCTTGGCGATCTCGGCACGGTGCGCTCGGCCACCGAAGAGGTCCGGCAGCGCGCCATTCTGGACGGGCGGCAGGGCATCGTCATCAAGGTCGTCAAGAAGGCCGAGGGCAACATCGTCGCCGTCGTCAAGGAGACCCGCAAACGCTTCGAGCAAGTGCGCAAGACGCTGCCCGGCGGCATGGAACTGACCTGGGTGTCGGACGAATCGGAGAACATTCAAGCCTCCGTGGATTCGGCCGCCGAAAGCGTCTGGCAGGCCGTGCTGCTCTGCGCCGCCATTCTGTTCCTCTTCCTGATCAATATCCGGACCACCATCATCGTCGCCGTCACCATGCCGGTCACGATCGCCATCAGCCTCTTCTTCATGCTGCTTGCCGGCCAGACGCTCAACGTCATTACGCTGATGGCCATCGGGCTCTCCACGGGCGTGCTGGTATCCAACTCCATCGTCGTGCTCGAAAACGTCGTCGCGAAGTTCGAGACGATGGACGATCACTGGGAGGCGGCGCGCATCGGCGCCTCGGAGATGGGCGTCGCGGTGCTCGCGTCGGCCGGCACCAACGTCATTGTGATGCTGCCCATAGCCATGATGACCAGCATGGTCGGCCGCATGCTGGCGCCATTTGCGGTCACCACCCTGATCGTCAACGCGGCCTCCATTTTCATCAGCTTCACGCTTACCCCGATCCTCTGCGCCATGCTGCTGCAGCCGGCCAGCAAGCGTCGCGACAACGCGCTGTCGCGCATCGGCAAACGCTGGGACGTCGCCTTCCAGAAGTTCGGCTTCCGTTACGCCGGCTGGATGCGCCATGTGGCGGACCACAAACGCTATAACCTGCCCATTGTGCTGGGATTCGTGCTGCTTTTCTTCCTGACGATGAAATACGGCGGCTCAAGCCTCGGCTTCAGTTTCTTCGAAACCGCCGACCGCGGACGCATCTTCGTACGCGTCGAGACGCCATCCTATTACGATCTGGAGAAGACCGTAGCCCGTCTGACCACCATCCAGCAGCGACTCCAGGGCTTCTCGGATCTTGAACACGTTCTCACCACCGCCGGCAAGGCCGAGTCCATGAGCGGACAGGCCAACGAAGGCGTCTACATGGGCCAGATCGAACTGTTCTTCACCCCCAAAACCGCCCGCAAGTGGAAGATCCTGGACCGTCTGTCGGAGATTCGATCGCTATTGCGGGACGAAACCGACTGTTTCGTCTCCGCCTCCGTCGCCGGCGGTTTTGGCGGACAGGATTTTCAGATCGAGCAGAACCTCTCGGGCGACGATCTCGACGTGCTGGACCGTAGCGCGCAGGCCATCCGGGACGCCGTGCGCGCGCTGCCCGAGGTGGATCAGATCGAGACCACGGTCCGCGACACCAAGCCCGAAATCCGCGTTATCCCCAACCGCACAGTGCTCTCCGACCTCGGTTTGCCGGCATCCTGGCTCGCCACGATTGTGCGCGCCAATGTCGAGGGCATCGAGGCCGCCGACTACAAGAGGGGCGACCGCACCTACGACATTCGCGTCAAGCTGGCCGAGGAGAGCGGCAAGGACCAGATCAGGCAGTTCATGCTGCCTGGCGCCGATGGCCGGCCGATTCCGCTCGAAACCGTGGCCGACGTGGTGGACACGCGCATCAAGACGCAGATATACCGCGTGGACAAGCAGCGCACCGTCAAGCTCCTGGGTAACATCAAACCGGGCACTACCATGAGCGGCGTCGGCGGCGCCATGACGCGCGTCATCAGGGAACACAATCTGCTCCCCGCCGGCTACACGCTCGATAGCGCCGGACATAGCGAAATGCTTGAGGAAACCATGGCCGATTTCGGCGAGGCCATTCTGCTCGCCGCGTTCCTGACGCTGCTGACGCTGTCAGCCATCCTGGAATCCTGGGGCCGCCCCGCGCTGGTGCTGCTGACGCTGCCGATGGGACTGATCGGCATTATCTGGGGCTTGGTGGCCACCAATTCCGCCATCACCATCCTGGTGATGCTGGGCTGCCTGATGCTGATCGGGGTAGTGGTTAACGCCGCGATCCTGATCGTGGACAAGACCGCCCAGCTTCACAAAAACGGCATGCCGCGGCGCGACGCGATGCTGAGCGCCGTGGCCGAAGAGTTCCGTCCGGTGCTGATGGTGGTGCTGGCGTCCGGCCTGGGCATGCTGCCAATGGCTATCGGCACGGGCATCGGCTCCGAGAACCGGGCGGGCATCGGCGTGGCGTCATTCTGCGGCATCACGGTGGCCGGCATCTTGACAATCACGGCCCTGCCGCTGTTCTATACGCTCTTCACGCGCAAACGAAACCAGCGGGCCGAGCATGGCGGTAGCGGTACACATAACTGAGTTAAGCAAGCGCTTCGGGAAGTTGGCGGCGGTGGATCGCGTTTCGGTCGCGATCGAGCCGGGCGAGCTCTTCTTCCTGCTCGGACCGAGCGGCTGCGGCAAGACCACGCTGCTGCGCTGCGTGGCAGGGTTCCACCAGCCCGAATCCGGCCACATCCATATCGGCGATCGAGAGGTCACCGACCTGCCGCCCCATCGGCGCGACACCGGCATGGTCTTCCAGAGCTACGCGCTCTGGCCGCACCTGAGCGTGGCGGAGAACGTGGCCTTCGGCCTGCGTATGAGGCGGGTGCCGCGCCCTGAGATCGGACGGCGGGTGGACGAGGCGCTCGCGCGCGTCCACATGTCCGACCGCGCCAACGCCAAGCCCAATCAGCTCTCCGGCGGCCAACAGCAGCGTGTGGCGCTGGCGCGAGCATTGGTGATCGAGCCGCAGTGCCTGTTGCTGGACGAACCGCTTTCTAACCTCGACGCCAAATTACGCCTGGAAATGCGCGTCGAGATCCGCCGCATCTGCAAGCAAGCCGGCTTGACCGCCATTTACGTTACGCACGACCAGAAGGAGGCGCTCTCCGTGGCCGATCGCCTGGCGGTGATGCAGTCCGGCCGGATCGAGCAGATTGGCACGCCCATGGAAGTCTATCGCCGCCCGGCCAACCGCTTCGTGGCCGGTTTCATCGGCGAAGGCAATTTTCTGGAGGGACATGTCGCTGCCGCGACCGGTTCGCGCCTGCTGGTTGAGACCGCGATCGGACGCCTTGAGGCGCTGTCTCCTGTGCATGCGCCCGCGGCCGGCAGCGCCGTCACCGTGTGCATACGTCCGGAGGCCGTGCGTCTCGACGCGCCGCCCGGCGGCGCCGTCAACGTCCTGGACGGCCGTTTGCGCCACACGGTCTATCAGGGCGAGGTGGCACAGCACGAGTTTGCTGTTCCAGGAGGCGCCGAGGAAGTCACGCTGAAGGTTTTCGAACTGAACCCCACCGCCGCCCAAGACGCTATGGGCCAACCCAGACGTATCTGGGTGGCGCCCGACAATGTCGCCGTGGTATGACCGCGCATCTCCTGCCTCCTGAGCCCTGAACCCTGAATCCTGAATCTTGAATCTTGAATCTTGAATCTGAAATCTGAA
>JAQULY010000347.1 GCA_028718445.1 Kiritimatiellia bacterium | reverse complement strand
GCTTGGAGGGCAATGGCACGATCATGATCGGCGGCCCCCAGGAACTGTTCCGGGGCGCCATCGACAATGTCCGCCTCTATCGGCGCGCTCTTTCGGAGGCCGAAGCCCAAGCGCATTTCGAAGAGCGCCGCGCATTCAGGCAGGGAAGCCAGCCGGGCGCCGGCGACCCTCCCCCGAACGATCCTTCGCTGGTTCTATGGTTGGACTTCAATACGCTGACCAACGGCGTGTTCCTGGATCGTTCATCGTGGGGACTCGCCGTCGCCAACCGCGGGGGAGGACTGGGGGAAGGAGCGGACGGCCTCGCCTTGCATCTGACCAATGCCGGCGCCCATGCCTCGGTGGATCTGCCTCCGGCGCTTCGCGAATTCAACGCCCTGACGGTGGAAGCCTGGATCAGTCCTGACGATCCGCAAAACAGCACGATTTTGGGGAGCCCGCATCCGCAAAACACGTATAACGCGATGCCTTTTGCCTTTCGCTGGCGCGGGAATCAGTCATTCTGGTTGTTCATGAACGCGCCCGACGGAGAACTCCGTAACTTCATGGGAGGGGCCGCGTCGCCTTCCATCCTCTATCCGAAGCGTTACACGTGGAGCTTGAGCAATTCCTTGACCCGGGCCGCGGTGACGGCGGGAACGTTCGCTTCCGATCCGAAGACGGGCGAAAGCGAATGCCGGTTGGAACTCCCCCCCCTGACGGCGGGTGTCTATCGCCTACAGGTCGAAGCCCTGGGCGAAGACGGGGAAACGCTGGATCGATGCGCGACGGAATTGGCCGTGGCTGGCGAAGTGGCGCAACCGTCGCTCAAGCCGGATGTCCCGCTTCCGCTCAAGAAGGTGGATGAAGCGGATCTGACCGCCGACAAGCCCGGGCACGATTTCTACTCCTATTCGGGGCGGTCCAAGGTGGTCAAAGGGGAACACGGAAACTGGCGCGAGACCTTGGGATACAAGGAATGCCATTCCTACCTTTCCGGCCTGGGAGCGGCGGGCTGGTGGGCCTATGACTGGTACGGCGTGCGGTTCAAGACCGAGCAGGGCAAGATCTATGTGGTCGAGATGGAATATCCCGATCGCGCATTCATGTCGATCAGCGCCGCTTTCGTGGAGCCGAAGGACGATCCGACGGACGGCAAGTGCCGTCCCACCTTGCGCACCGCGCCCGGTCTTTATACGGGAACCTACGTCCCGCACGACAACACGCTGAAGACGTTCCAGTCCGTTCACTTCGCTTCGGCTCCCTGGGTGGCGGTCTGCGTGCAGAACGCGCATGGCGCTCCGACCGAAGGCAAGGAACTGACCCCGGCGAGCGTCAAGCGGATCACGCTTTACGAGGTGGTGGGCGATCTGCCGAAACTCGACGCTCCGGCCGACGGCGGTCGCCTGCTGGGCGTCCACTGCGAAAGCGGGGACCTGTCGATGTATCCGTTTGGCGTCGAGAAGTTGCGCGGCGAAGGCGGCTGGTTACGGAGTCGGCCTCCGACGGATGAATCCTATCGGCATGCCTATCCGGCGATCGCCAACCTGATCCGGTACATGCGCTATCGTGGCGACACGGCGCTGTATTTTGGCATATATCGGTACATGCTCGCGCAGTTCCCCTCGCGGACGTTTCCCGGTAGCGGTAGGGTCGTCGAACAAGATCTGCCGATGCTGATGGCCCGGATGTTCGAGAAGAACGACCTCAAGCTGGTGCTGACGGTCCAGCCGTTTAAAACGCTGCCGACCGCCCGCCTGCAGGAGTGCTCGCACGACGACGTGAACCGGGGCGCGCTGGGCGCCACGCCCGTCAACAGCGAAGGGCGGCAGGGGTTGATGCACCGGTGCTCGCCTTCGGCCCACCCGTTTCATCCCCGCGTTCGAGAGACCTTCGCGCGGTTGGCCGCGGAGTTGGGAGAGCGGTACGGACGTTGTCCCGCCGTGGCGGGAATGGCCTGGATCACCGGCCAGTCCTACTGGGAGCCCTGTCTGCCGACGCTCACGTCGGGGACGTTGCCGGCCGAGGAAGTCGAGCGGGCGCTGCTCGGAGCGGTTTGCGACGACGAGACCATGCGGCAGTTCGAGCAATGGGCCGGGATCGCGCTGCCCGGCAAGGCGGGGGAGCCGGACCGGTTCAAGCGGCGGTTCGAATGGATCATGGCCAATGCCAGGGATGTGTTCAAGGATTTCCGCTGCTGGGCCATGGCGCAAACGCACCTGGCATTCAAGGAAGCCTTTGCCAAAAAAGCGCCGGGCAAGGACTATCTCGCCATCGACGTCTTTGCGGAGGTGTTCCCCCACAAGGCGGAATGGGAACCGGTGGAAGCCTGTCGGCTCTTCGGCTCCGGTCCGCAATATTACCGGGACATTCCCGGGCTGATCCACTGTCCCTATGTGCCCGAAGCCAATGGGTGCGTGCATTGGGAGCATGGGCAGATGTCGCGCGATTCCGTGCCGAAACTGGAAAAATTCGTGCGCGACGACGCGCTGGCCCGCGAGTGGGACACGCATGGCAAGTCCGCGCGCTATCTGCACCGCCAGTTCTACGAACAGGGGTGGCGTATGCGGCCCGGCACATGGTTCTGGGCGCCGGAAGTCGATTGGTTGGGGGGCATCACCTATCCGATGCCGGGCGGCCGGGCCTATCTCCTCGATTTTCTGCTGCTGCTGGCGCGGGGCACGCCGGATTACATCAGCTACATGTGGTGCGACGGAAGTCTTCCCATGGGGCATGAGCCGCAACACCGCGAATTCGCCGCGGCTTATCGCGCCCTGCCGCCGGGATATTACCAGGAAGCGGATCGACGTGATGAAGTCTTTGTGCGCTATCAGGACGGTAAAAGGAAAGTCTTCTACGCTGTAAATACGCGCGGCGAACCGGTTAGGATGGAACTGAAGACCGGCGTGTCTGGCAAATTCGTGGATGCCGTTTCCGGCGCCGCTTTGCGGGTGCGGAGCGGCAAGGCGGTGTTCGACCTGCAGCCGTATCAATTCAAAGTGTATGTGAGGCAATGATGACCGGATCTCCTTTTCGATATGCTCTTTTCGCCGCCGCTCTGTTCCCCCTGGCGATGGCCGCCCAGTCGCCGTCGCGGTACAACGTCGCGTGGGAGGGCCCTTCGCCGAGCAGCGCGGGCTCCATGCCGCTGGGCAACGGCGACATCGGGCTGAACGTCTGGGTGGAGCCGGCGGGCGACGTCCTGTTCTACATCTCCAAAACCGATGCGTGGAACGCCTGGAACACGGAAGGCGATCTGGTCAAACTGGCCCGGGTGCGGGTGAGCCTCGATCCGCCGCTGTCCGCCGAGACGGCGCGCCAGGAGCTGTCGTTGGCCGACGGCTCCATTCAAATATCGGGGCGCATGGGATCGACCAATGGGGCGGTGCGGATCTGGGTCGACGCCAATCGGCCCGTGATCTGGGTGGAGTCTTCCTCCACCGACCCGTTGGGGATTAGCGCAACGGTCGAGTTGTGGCGCAGCGGGGAGCAGTGCGCGTTGCGGTTTCAGACGAACCGGGTGGCGTTCTACCACTCGCCGCGCTGGTCGCGCGTCTCCATTCCCAAAGGTGGCCCCGATATGCTGACGGGCCGCCATTTCGGCGGGATCCTGAAGGGGGGGGGAATGATCGTAGACGGGGAGAACAGCTTGGCGCTCAAGTCCCAGTCGCCGTCCGCCAGCCGGGCGATGACGATCTCCGTTCTGGCGCTTCAAACCAAGACGCCCGATGAGTTCGATGCCGCCCTTGACGCCTGCGATGCCACGAACACGGTCGTCGCGAAGGCGGAGGCCTGGACGGCGCACGCCCGGTGGTGGAAGGCGTTCTGGGAACGGAGCTGGATTCACATCGGCGGGCGGGAGCGAGATGACGACGCCTTTGCCGTGGCGCGGGGGTACGCCTTGCAGCGCTTCATGTCGGCCTGCGCCGGACGCGGCGCGTATCCCATCAAGTTCAACGGCTCGATCTTCACCATGGATATCGACCGCTTCGACGCGAAGCGGATCTGGCTATTGTCGGCCGATACCCGATTATGGGGCCCGGCCTATTGGTTCCAGAACACCCGGCTGATCTATTGGCCGATGCTGGCCAGCGGCGATTTCGAGATGATGACGCCCCTTTTCGGCTTCTATGAAAGCCTGACCCCGCGCCTGCGGGAGCTGTGCCAGACGAAATACAAGCACGCGGGGGCGGAGTTTCAGGAGACCATCAGCGCCTGGGGTCAAGAGAAGGGCGGCCCTTGGACGGAGAGGGACTGGAACGGCGCGCTGGAATTGCTGGCCATGATCCTCGATCACTACGCCTACACGGGCGACCGCCACGACCTGGAGGCCTGGCTGGTCCCTCTTGGCCAAGCCTACCTGGACTTCTTCGACCTGCATTTTCAGCGCGAGAACGGCAAGCTCAAAATGACGCCGTCGCATGCCAACGAAACGTACTTCGACGTCGTGAATCCGACGCCCGACGTGGCCGGCCTGCATCGCGTCCTCGACGGCTTGCTGGCGTTGCCCGCGGCCGACCTGCCGGCGGAGTTCCGCAAGCAGTGCGAGCGCATGCGGACGGAGCTGCCTCCCATTCCCGTGGTGAATGTGGATTGGGCCGCTCGCTTCCGCTCGGACGACGGCAAGAAATTCCCGTTCCCTTCGCAGGCCAAACCGGGCGCCCGCTGCCTTGCGCCGGCGGAGGTCATCCTCGACAAGAACCCACACAATTCCGAGAACTCCGAGTTGTACGCCATCTTTCCCTTCCGCCAGTTCGGGATCGGCCGGCCGGACCTGGATGTGGCCGTCGAGAGCTATTGGCGGCGTCTGTTCACGATGAACAACTGTTGGGGGCAGGTGGAAATCCATGCCGCCAGCGTCGGGCTCGGCGACGAAGCGTGGCGCGGGCTGGTCCAGCGCGGCAAGGCCCACAATGCGCTCTGCCGATTTCCGGCGTTCTGAGGGCCGGGATGCGATTATACGCCCGACATGGATCATGGCGGCGCGCTGATGACGGCCCTGCAGAAGATGCTGCTCCAAAGCGACGACGAGGGGCGGCTGTACCTTTTTCCAGCATGGCCCGCCCATCTGGATGCCGACTTCCGGCTTCGCGCTCCCGGCGGTCGGACGGTGGAGGCCGCCATGGCGGACGGCAAGATCGTCAAACTCATCGTCACGCCGCCCATGGATAAGACTAAGCTGATCCTGCCGGCCGGCGTGAGTGGTTCGTTATAACTCGAGAAGGAGGGAAGGATAGATGATGAGGTCTAATGTCTGTTTCGCGCTAACGATGGGGGTGTTGCTGACGCATGTCGCCGTGGGTGTATGCGGGGAAGGGTCCGTCGCCCGTTTCCGGCCTCTCAGGAACACCAACGGGGTGGACTATGCGCTTGGCTCGCCGCGAATCTACCGCGATAAACACCTGCGTGGGGTGGCCATGCCGCTCGGCGGAATTGGGACCGGGAGCATCTGGCTCGATGGTTGCGGGCGATTGTCCAACTGGCTGATCTTCAACCGGTGCCGATCCCCCCGTGTGCCCAACAGCTTCTTCGCCGTTCGCGCCCAGGCGCGGGGCGGAACGCCGGTTGTGCGGGTCTTGCAGACCGTGGCTGAAGGATCGTTTCCCGCGATGGCGTCGCTGACCTATGAGGGAGGTTACCCCATCGCGCGACTTGACTTCCAGGACGCGGGTCTTCCCGTCGAGGTACGGATGGAGGCCTTCAACCCGATGATTCCGCTGGACGCGTCCAACTCCGCCATCCCCTGCGCGATCTTCCGTCTCACGGCGCGGAATCCGGGCGCCGTGCCCGTCGAGGTCAGTCTTGTGGGTTCGCTTCGCAACGCGGCAGGAGGTCCCGGTGGACGAAGCCGCAACCGCGTCATCGCCGACCGGCGCACGACGATGCTGGCCATGGACAAGATCCCCGATCCAGTCCAGACCTGCACGCTTGAAGTGCGCGACGGCGAGGGGTGTGACGTAGTGGCCAGTCCGCTCTATTGGTTCACCGGAATTCAGACTCTGACGCCCGAGTTCGCCGCCGCATTATCGCGTGTGTCGGAAACGGGTGGGGTGGTGCTGGCCGATGGCGTCACGTCGGCCCTGTTCGACTCGATTCGGATGGTACGCGAGGCGCAGCCATCCGCGGGGGGTACGTCGCTCGTGGATCGGGTGGCGCGAGAATGGCCGTTGCCTTGCGCAGAGGCGGGAACCGTCACGCCGCCGAAGGAGACATGTGTTGGGCTGGGCAAAGGGCGCCTCATCCTGGCGCCTGCCGCACTGCCGTGGAAAGAGGGCTGTGAGCGCATCGCGGCCG
>JAQULY010000346.1 GCA_028718445.1 Kiritimatiellia bacterium | reverse complement strand
CTGTGCGATAGTTGATCTCCAGCCGATTGCCCGTGAATATGAACGGCTTCGTGATCATTTCGCCGCCGGCCCAGGGGGCGCTGACCGAGGCAAAACCGTCGGTGCGAAGCAGCAACCGCTCGATGTGCCAGGAGTCCTGCATGTAGTGGCGCGCGACAAACATCTGAATGCGCCCTTCCCCCGCCGGCAGGACGCCGGTGAGCGGGTAATTGGCGCGGGAGACCCAGTTTCCGGCTCCGGGGCCAGGACGGATGAAGGTCTCCATGAAGGTACGGTCGTAGACTGTCGAGCTGGCTCGGCTGGTGAGCAGCACGCCGTCGGAGCAGTCCTTGAAGTAGACGTGCGGTCCGAAGGCTTTCATGCCGAGGGCGGTTGCCTGTGCCTCGGTAATCGCCTGGCGGCCTTCCATGAAACGGGCGGCAGGAGCGATGTATATGTGTGGGGCTCGGAAGTACGGCTGGGTGTTGTTGACGTAGAACTGCTCGCGCGGTGTGTCGCCGTAGGTCATCGGCACCGATGGCGTCCACGTCATCAGGTCTCTCGAAGTGGTCCGTGCCATGGAGCGCTGCCCGCGTCCCCACTCGTCGTCGTACCAGCGGTAGTACAGCACGTACTGCTGTTCGGCTTCGCTCCAGAACATGGTATTACCGCCATCGAAACAGTTGCGCAGATTGCTGACGAGTTCCGGCTGCGGATCGAGCTTGCGAAAGGTGAACCCGTCATGGGACGCCCAGAAGACCAGCCGTTTCGGGCCGGCCGGATCCTTCATGGCAGTGTGCTTTTCGCCGCTGAGCGGCTCGCTCTTGAGCATCTTGATCCGTTCCGCCTTGGGCACGCCGGGGCTGGTATCGACCCAAGGCTCGCAGGGGAAAGCGAATCGCAGCTGGCCATCGTCGATGGCAATGATGTTGTTGTCCGGCCAGTCCGGCCGCTTGACCACGTTCAGGACCGGCTTGGTCCAGGTGGCGCCGCCGTCGCGGCTTTCGGCCACGCAACCGACGCCGATCTCGTCGGCCGCATTCGCCAGCGCCCAACCCCGGTAGTACATCAGCAGCCGGTCGCCGACGTCGATCACCGCTCCGCCGAAGTTCGCTGGCCCCTCCCAGGGCTTGTCGTTCCGAATCGCCACACCGCCGGATGCCGGCTCGTGCAAACGCAAGGAAGCACCGTCCATCCGGTGGATGAACGATAGATCCACAAAAAGTTGCCTGCGGTCTTCGATCTTAGTCACTTCTCCTCCATTCGCACTGGTGAACAGGTTGGCGAGTAAAACGAAAGACCCGACCAAAACAGAAATGCGATTCTCAATGCTCATGTCGCTCCCTTCCACTTCCGAACGTTACAGATCAGGACTTGGCGCGACCTGGCGACAATATCCTCGATTTGTCATTGTTGGAGCTTTAGGTCTTGATGCGAATGTCATCCCCGTGTTCCTCAATCTCAACAAAGACAGGACGCTCCTCGGGAGTATTGTTGGGGCTGTGGAACGTGAGCATGAGACGAGCGTCGAACGTGCGGAATATCATGCCGCGTCCCCCATGTTTCTTTCTCCACGGGAATCACAAATGGGTCTCTGATCCGTATCTCCGTCGTCTTCATACCTACCGACCAAGCCCCTTGGGTCGCGATCCTCATTCGATCCATTTCATTGCATGCGGTCCGAGCACCAGTAATCCAACGGCCACTGCACCGATTGCGGAAATCAACACGGCGCCGGCCGCGACGTCTTTGGAGTGCTTGACCAACGGGTGGAACTCCGGCGACGCCACATCCGCCAAGAACTCGAAGGCCGTGTTGAGCGCCTCCGCCGTCCACACGGCCATGACTGCAAGAACCAGCCAGCACCATTCCGCAGCGGAGACGCCGAAGAAGATGCCGGAGGCGACCACGCCAAGCGTTGCCACGGCGTGGATCCAGGCATTGTGCTGCGTCTTCAGCATTGTCCAGATACCGGCGAAGGCGAACTTGAAACTCCGGATACGGCCAGTGAACTGGAATGGCCTGCTCATAGTCTCCGTTTGGCTCCCTTGGTTGACATGTAAAGCGCGTAAGTGTTCGCTAATAGAAGTGCGCAACAAAACACAGGAATACCATAGGCAATCCCATCGAGCTTGTCGGCGGTTAACCAGACTGCCGTTGGGCCGTCAGAACCTCCAATGACTGCGGCATCCTCGTGAATGAGACTTGCAGACAGTGCCGTCCAGACCATCAGGCATATGATGATGATCGCAATTGCCGCGTTAATGAACGCCAGAGTCTTTCTCATTTGTCTTGCCAGCCTGACGTCAAGTGCTCGTTGAACTAAACCGGCTTGAGCCGGCAGGGCTTTGCTCTCTGGTGGCTTCTGCGTAACGGTGCCATTACGGTGGGGCCAACGTGTAGAGCGCACGCCTGGCGAGACCGCCGCAAGAAACGTCAGCATACAGGCGAAAGATAGCACACCAAGCGCCGCAGTCCAAACCGTTTCGCAGCGCGTGACACCACTGCGCGCGCATACTGGCGCTGACGAAAGAGCGGCGGTTCACGGAGACGAAGGCCTGTATCGGACCGCCCGCTGGATGCGCCGTCCCATAGGTCCGGCGCTACCGTTCCGGCCCGCCGCAGAGTTAGTGCCGTACGTCTCGGACGGCGCGCGGTAGGTGCCGTGGGGAGATGGCGCGACTGTTATGCAGGTGGCGCGTTTTCCCGCTTGCGAACCGCAGATTGCCGAATAATGATTTTAGAATCATGAAGGAAGGAGCATCTAGTGAGGAGACGGAATTGCCTTCGACATTCTGCGGTTCAGTATTCGGAAATCTGCGGTTCGATTATGTATGGACATGAGAAGGTCAATCCTTCAGTCAACACGCTGCACCTGTTCATGCCACGCCACACTTCGTCGCTTACTTCGTCCCACGCTTTCTCGTCTACGCTTCGTCCATCGGGCTGCCCGCTGGGTTGCGCCGTCCCATAGGTCCGGCGCTACCGCTCCGGCCCGTCGTATCGAGTCGAGATCGCCAGAAGCGATAGTCTCAATCTTGAACTTGAGCAGTTCGCTTGAACCTCTGCGGCCTTCGCACTACAATCGCCCCATTCTGTGGCAAGAGGAGTTTAGCATGCGCAAAGCCGCGACCTATGCGATCGGCGTTGACTACGGCACCAACAGTTGCCGCGCCCTGCTGGTGGATACGCGCGACGGAGCCGAACTGGCTTCGCACGTTTTCCACTATCCCACCGGCGAGGACGGCATCATCCTCGATCCGCGCGACCCGAATCTGGCGCGCCAGCATCCGTCCGACTATGTCGAGGGTTTCCTGGCCACCGTGCGCGGCACCGTGCAGAAAGCCCGCAAACTCAAGGGCTTCTCACCGGATCGCATTGTCGGCATCGGCATTGACACCACGGGCTCCACCCCCATGCCGGTTGACGAACACGGACTGCCGCTGGCCTTTTCCAAGCGCTTTGCGCGCCATCCCGCCGCCATGGCCTGGCTCTGGAAGGATCACACCGGCCATGCCGAGGCGGCCGCCATCACCGCGCAGGCCCGCCGCAGCGGCGTCCCTTATCTTGCGAAGTGCGGCGGAGTCTACTCCAGCGAATGGTTCTGGTCCAAGATCTGGCACTGCCAGAAAACGGCTCCCGAAGTCTTCAAGGCCGCCTATTCATGGGTCGAAGCCTGTGACTTCGTGCCCGCTTTCGTGACGGGCAAACTCGACCCGCGCACGATGGCGCGCAGCGTCTGCGCCGCCGGTCACAAGGCCATGTACGCCGCCGCCTGGGGCGGACTGCCTTCCGCCAAGTTTCTGAAGAGCCTGTCGCCCGGACTGGCCGAGCTGCGCGCGCGGTTGTACGAAACCGCCGTGCCCTCCGACCAGGTGGCGGGATTTCTGACGGCGGATATCGCCAGGCAGGTGGGCCTGCCGGCCGATATCCCCGTGGCGGTGGGCGCCTTCGACGCGCATCACGGTGCCGTGGGCGCAGGCATTCGTCCCGGCACCCTGGTCAAGATCATCGGCACCTCCACCTGCGATATGCTGGTGGCGCCGGCGCACGCCACGGTCCCTGACATTCCGGGCGTGTGCGGCATCGTGCCCGGATCGATCGTGCCGGAGATGATCGGTCTCGAAGCCGGTCAATCGGCGGTGGGCGATATCTTCCTCTGGTTTGCCAAGCACCTCTGTCCGGCCGAGTTCGCGCAGGGCAATGCCATCGCCAACCTGGAGCGTGCCGCCGCGCATCTGGCGCCCGGCGCATCGGGCCTGCTGGCCCTGGACTGGAACAACGGCAACCGCACCGTCCTGGTGGATCCGCTGCTGAGCGGGCTGCTGGTCGGACAGAGCCTGCACACCACGGCTCCCGAAGTCTTCCGCGCCATCGTCGAAGCCACGGCCTTCGGCGCCTTGACCATTATCCGCCGCTTTGAGGAATACAGCGTCAAGGTGCGCGAGGTGGTCAACTGCGGCGGCATCGCCGAGAAGAGTTCCTTCCTGATGCAGATCTACGCCGACGTCTGTAACCGGCCCATGAAGCTCAGTCGTTCGGCGCAGACCTGCGCCCTGGGCGCCGCCATCTTCGGCGCGGTGGCGGGGGGCGCGCATCGCTCGACCGCCGCCGCCCAGCGCGCCATGACCGGCGTCAAGCCGCTCGTCTACCGTCCGCGGCGCGAGCATGTGAAGGCCTACGCGGAACTCTACGAGCTCTACCTGGCGTTGCACGACGCCTTCGGCAAGACCGGCAAACACCCGGCCCTGGACGATGTGATGAAGCGGCTGGCGTCCATCCGCGCGCGTGTCCGGAAGCAGGGCTGCTAGCATGCGTGTCAGCGAGCAACTGCGGCAGGCCGTGCTCGAAGCCAACCTGGCGCTGGCGCGCGAGGGCTTGGCGCGGCTGACCTGGGGCAACGTCAGCGCGCTCGATCGCGATAGCGGCCTGGTGGTGATCAAGCCCAGCGGGGTCGCCTACGATCGCCTCAAGGCCGAGGATCTGACGGTCGTCGCGCTGGACGGACGCACCGTCGAGGGACGCCTGCGGCCCTCATCCGATCTGCCGTCGCATCTGGAACTCTACCGGGCCTGGCCGCAAATCGGCGCCGTGGTGCACACGCACTCCGTCTACGCCACCATGTTCGCGCAGGCCTGCCGGCCGATTCCGTGCCTGGGCACCACGCACGCCGACCACTTCTACGGCCCCGTGCCGGTGACGCGCGAACTGACCGCCGTGGAGATCGCCGACCGCTACGAGGCGCACATCGGCACGTGTATCGTGGAGTGTTTCGCGAGCCATGGGCTGGATCCCCTGCGGATGCCCGCGGTGCTGGCCGCCATGCATGGTCCCTTCGCCTGGGGGAGCGATGCGTCCGAAGCGGTGCACAACGCCGTGGCGCTGGAAGCGACCGCCCAACTGGCTCTCGGCACCCTGCAACTCGCGCCGGAGAAACAGCCCATCCCCGCCTGTCTGCACGACAAGCACTTCCTGCGCAAGCATGGCGCCAAGGCCTACTACGGCCAGCGCTGAACGTTACATGCCCATCAGTTTGCGGCGGAAGAGGAAGAATACCGCCCCCAACAGGCAGACGCCCGCGCCCAGGTAGTCCAGGGTAGGCTTCTCCTTGAGGAAGAATAGCGAGAAAGGCACGAAGATCGTCAGGGTGATGACCTCCTGTATGATCTTCAGTTGCCCCACGCTCATCACCTGATGCCCGATGCGGTTGGCGGGCACCTGCAGCAGGTACTCGAAGAAGGCGATGCCCCAGCTTGCCAGTGCCGCCACCAGCCAGGGACGATGGCTCAGGTTGCGCAGATGCCCGTACCAGGCAAAGGTCATGAAGACGTTACTGCAACCGAGCAGCACAACGGTCAGTAGCGTGCGATTCATTGCTCAGACCTGGCTGTCCGGTTCCAGGCGCTTGCCGTTGGCCAGCAGGTAGTTCTCGGCCTCGGCGGACCAGAGGCCGTTGTTGCGGTCGCAGATCTTGTCCAACTCCGCGAACAGCGGATCGGATGAGGCCAGTTTGCCGAAGTCGGCGATGGCCGTCATTGGCATGGAGATGTGCGTGTAGACCAGCTTCTTGCCGCCGGGTATCGAGGGCAGCTTGATGGTGGTTTCGGCCGCCGAGTCGATGCCGCCGACATGCGTGACCATCACGGAGGGATTGATCTTGTTCTCGCTCAATAGCCCTAGCGCGTCGCGCAGGTCGTCGGTATTGCCGCCGGAGGAACCGACCACGTGGTGGCCCATGTAGTGAACGTCGTAGAAATTGATGCTGCCCATGAAATCGGGGCGGGTGGGCCCGGCG
>JAQULY010000345.1 GCA_028718445.1 Kiritimatiellia bacterium | reverse complement strand
GCTGCACCCGCTGAGGCTGCACCTACCGAGGCTGCTGCTGCACCTGCTGAGGCTGCTGCTACGCCCGCCGAGGCAGCGCCTGTGGCCGCCCCCGCCGCAGTCGAAGCCGCGCCGGCTCCATCTGCGGCTGAGTCAACGACTACTGGCGCCGGGGTAAGTGGTATCGAAGGTGTTTCGGCAGAGAGACGGGAAGGGACTGAACTCATCTCGGTCACGCTTGACGATGTGGCGTTGCCGGATGTGGTGCGCCTTTTTACGCGCTTGTCGGGCGCCAACATTATTGTTGGGACGACGAACCTCACCGGTTCCGTTACCGCCAACCTGCAGGATATCGCCTGGCGGCCCGCGCTGGAGTCCATTCTTGACGGCCAGAACCTGATGCTGATCGAAAAGCCGCCGATGTCGGGCGTCTACGTCATTATGCCGCGTTCGGCCACCGCCGAGCCTTGGATAACCGAGACTTTCAAGCTTAGCTATCTGAAGTCCGGCGAAGCTACCACACTGCTCAAGAGCATGCTGGGTCTGACGATTCAGGAGTCATCCAAAAAGAAGGCGGCTCCTGCCGCCAGCCGTACGGCACGCCGCGGGTCATCGTTCGGCGAAGAACCTATCGAGCGAGAAGAGATGGAGGTGGCCATTCAGCAGGACGGGCGCGTCGTCTCCTATCCCGCCGGGAATGCGGTCATCGTCAGCACCACGCCTCTGAAGATGGATGAAGTGCGCAAGGTGCTGCAGGTCGTGGACCGGCCTCGGCCGCAGGTGTACATCGAAGCTAAGATCATTCAATTGGGCGATGAAGCCAAAGAGGCGATCGGTTTGGATTGGTCCGTGCTGGATGGCTATGAAGTGGCGGTTGGCAATCTCGCGCGCGACTATACGAAGACCATAATGCGTGAGTCCGGCGCTGCCGATTTCGCGGCCACGGAAAGAGCGGCTGTCTACGATCACAGGGGCAGGCGGCAGAGCACCGAAAGCGTCACAGGAGCAGGGGCGGCAGATGGAGAGGGCGACGGCGAGGGATCGGGCGCAACGGCCTCCGGGGCGGACATGGGGTCGGCGAACTCGCTCACTCCCACGCTGATCGCCGGAACTCCCGCCTATGCCGGGGTCAATTCCGCCATACCCGGTCAAGCCGACTATGCCGGCCGCAACACCATGAAAACGCGTTTCACCGGTGTCAATGACATACGCACCGCGGTGTTCGCCGCGGACGCCGTCTCCTTGGTCATGAGCGCGCTGAAGCAGTCCGATGACGCCTTCCTGGTCTCCAACCCGAAGATCGTCGTAGCCAACGAGGAGCGGGCGGTGATTGACATATCGCGGAAAGATCCTTACGTCGAAGTCTCCCGCAAGACCGAGGGCACGGGCGACAACACAACCTATACCTACTCTACTGAGTTGGCGGTCATACCCGGCGAGAACGAGGATCTCCCGTATGTCGAACAAGCCTTCTTTACTTACGGAATCAAGCTCAACGTGACGCCCCGGATCAACAACGCCAGCAATATTACGGTGGTCATTGAGCCCACTATCAGCACGTTGTATGACTACTATGAACCAGCCATTGGGCTGACCAGGTACCCTGTGATTGACCTCAAACGGGTCAGCACGACGTTCTCGGTCGGCGATGGCAAGACCGCCGTGATTGGGGGATTGACCGAAACTACCGATCAAGAGACAGTTAAGAAGATCCCGCTGCTTGGCGATATTCCACTGATCGGCAAGTATCTCTTCACGCACACCAAGAAGGCGAAAGTGCAACGCGAGACGATCATCTTCGTGACCGTCGGAGTCGTTGGCGCTGACGAGACCGATGTCAGAACCAGAACGCCCGAGGCGTCCAGGCTGATCCACAAGCACATCACTCCTGAAGGCAAGCTGGTCGATCCGGCAAAGACGACCACCGCGGAGTCCCCGGCCGTGACGGCGGCGTCCGCGGAGGAGTCCGCGCTGTAACCGCGCGCGCCGCGGACAGTTCGATCTCCGTCTTAGCCTGACGGCGATGGCGCGACAAGTGTCGGCCTAAACGGTAACGCCGGACGTCTCGGACGGCGCTACCGCACGACAAACGGATTGTGGCGGTAAGCCGCCGCAATCCAAAGCGGTTGCCGCGCTTGTGGCCAATCACACCCGCCCCACGCCGTAGTCGTGCGACCGGTTCTCGACGTCACGCGGAGGTGGTGCCGGACGTCTCGGACGGCGCAACCGGTGGGCGTTCATGAGCCCTTCTTCGCGATAACTTGACGGACCGATCAAGGATCGATCGAGACGCGGGGATTTGACGTGGCGCCAGTTTTCATTGAGACTATCTCGCATGACGGAGGCATCGTCAAGTGGTGATCTGTTTGTGAGTTCGGCTGTACCGGCCAGTCCGGGTGAGGCGCCGCCGCTGGCGGCGCGCATGCGGCCGGAGAGCATTGATGAGGTTGTGGGCCAGGATCATATTCTGGGGCCCGGCAGGTTGTTGCGGCGTGTCATCGAAGCCGACCGTCTGACCAACCTGATCTTCTACGGGCCGCCTGGATGCGGCAAGACCTCCCTGGCGGAGGTGATTGCGCGCGTGACGCGCCGCCGCTTCGAACGTTGCAGCGGCGTGTTGAGCAACGTGGCCACTTTGCGGAATATCTGCGAGACGGCCCGGCATGTGCGCACCGAACGCGGCACGGTGCTGTTTATTGACGAAATCCACCGTTTCAACAAGGCGCAGCAGGACGTTCTTTTGCCGTACGTGGAAGACGGCACCGTCACGCTGATCGGGGCCACCACGCACAACCCGCAGGTCTTCATCAATACGCCGCTGACCTCGCGCTCGCTGGTGTTCGAACTGCGGCCCCTCGACGCCGGCGCCGTGCGCGCCCTGCTGCAGCGTGCGCTCGATGACGCCGTGCGCGGCCTGGGAGGCGTACATACCGAGATCGAAGCGGCGGCCTTGGACTTTCTCGCGAACGTCTGCGAGGGCGACGCCAGGCGGGCGCTGACGGCGCTCGAGGTTGCCGTACGCAGCACCGCGCCGGACACGGATGGCGTGGTGCGCGTCCCGGTCACGGCCATGCAGGATTGCGTGCAGCGCAAGATGATCGTGTATGACCGTGACGAGGACGGACACTACGACACGATCTCGGCCTTCATCAAGAGCATGCGCGGATCCGATCCGCATGCTGCCGTCTACTGGCTCGCGAAGATGCTGGAAGCCGGCGAGGACCCGCGATTCGTCGCCCGCAGGATGCTGATTTTCGCAAGCGAGGACGTGGGCAATGCCGACCCTCGCGGCCTGACGCTGGCCGTGGCGGCGATGCAGGCGGTGGAATATGTCGGCATGCCGGAAGCGCGCATCGTGCTGGCGCATGCGGTCACTTACCTGGCGGCGGCACCCAAGAGCAACGCTGCCTACCTGGCGATCGAGTCCGCCGCCGCGGATGTGCGGCAGGGGCGGGTACTGGCCGTGCCGGAGCATCTCAAGAACGTGCACGTGAAGGCTGAAGGCAAGGCACAGCCCGACGATTACCTTTATCCGCACGATTTCGCGGGCCATCACGTGGCCCAGGAATACCTGCCCACGGCGTCGCGCTACTATCGTCCGACGGCACAGGGATACGAAGCCACCATCGGCAAACGCCTGGCGGCATGGGAGAAGGCCCGTGGACACTCGCACGCCGGCACTGAAAGCTGAACTGCGCGGCCGCATGCGACAACTGCGCGTGGCGCAGAGTCGCGATACGCTGGAGGCCGCGGGTGAGGCCATTCGCAGGCGCCTGCGCGGTTGGCCGCTGTGGCAGTCGGCAGGTGTGGTTGCGGCCTTCATGGCGCTGCCTGGCGAACCGCCCACCGAGGAAATGATTCGTGACTGTCTCGAGGCCGGAAAACGGCTGTGCGTGCCGGCCTGGAACGCGGCCGCGGAACGCTACGAATTCGCGTTGCTGGCGCCTGGTGCAGTCTGCCGGCCTGGACGCCTGCATGTGCTGGAACCGGTCGTGAAGGCGTGGTTGCCGGCCGACGCGGTGGACCTGTTTCTAACGCCGGGCCTCGCGTTCGACGAACGTGGTGGGCGCCTGGGACATGGCGGCGGGCACTATGACCGCATGCTGGTCACCCGTCGTCCAGGCGCGCTCTGCGTGGGCCTGGCGTGCGATTTCCAGATCGTCGCGGAGGTGCCGTGCGACGCGTGCGATGTGCGCATGGATTGGGTGGTCACGCCCGCGCGCCTGTTTCGCTGCGAATTGCCAGTTGCCGCTTGTTGAACGCGCCGAATAATGACAGAATTCATCTGTCACGCGCCGCCAGTGAACTTGGAGGGCCGCATGGTGTTGTCCCGGTGTTCGCTGGCGGACGGAGGCGGAGAACAATATATGAGCAGAAGTCTGACTGGTTGCGCGTTGGTTTTCGTGTTGTTGGGTTCCATGGCCGTGGCCGCGGGGCCAACGATTGCCGTGATTGATCTTGAGGATCTCGTGCGACTGCATCCGAACACTGCATCGGACAAGAAGCTGCTGGAACAGACGCTCAAGGAATTCACGGCGCAAAAGGAACAGCTTCAGGAGCAGCTCCAGAATACGCGCAAGGCGTATGAGGCCGCCGCCAAGGAAGCTGATAATCCGGCCCTGGGCGAGAAGGCGCGGCAGAAGTTGAGCGAGGAAGCATCCAGGAAACGCGGCGAAGCGGTAGCGGCCGAGCGCGAGTATTCTGAGACCGTGCGGTCGCTGCAGCGACAGCTCACGGATCAGGAAGTGCGCATGTTGAAGCGCACTACCGGCGAGATCGAGGATGTGGTAGCGGCTTACGCCAAGACCAACGGGCTGCAGCTTGTGCTGCAGTTGCCAGGGCGGAAGATGGGAACCGTATCGGGCGTGCTGTATGCCGACGACGCTCTGGACATCACCCCTGCGATCATGCGTCAGATGGGCATCAAGCCCCAACCGGAGGAACCTGCGCAGGAGGATGACGAGGCGGGATCGCCGACCGGCACGCGGCCGGCGGCCCAAAAGTCCGACAAGCCGGCGGCGCCGGCCGGTAAGTGAGATACGGGACATGGAATGGACTGTCGGCAACCTGGCGGGGAGACTTGGCGGCACGGTCGAAGGTGACGTCGCCGCGCGCGTGACCGGGATGGCGGGGTTGGTGGAAGCCGGCGACGGCGATGTCTCCTTTCTCGCCAACCCGAGGTACGCGCCGCTGGTGGCGGAAACGCGCGCGACAGCCGTCGTGGTGTCACGGGACTATAGCGGCGCGTGGTCATCGCGCGCGCTGATTCGGGTGGACAACGCCGACCGGGCGTTCGCGGCCATTGCGCCCCTGCTGGGACCGGCGCCGTGCGAGCGCCTGCCGGGCGTGCATGCCACGGCGATTGTGGCCCCAGATGCGCGGCTTGGCGCGGATGTGCACATCGGCCCATGGTGTGTGATCGAGAGCGGCGCGCGCATCGGCGATCGCACCACGATCGAGGCTCAATGTTTCGTTGGTCGCGAAACCGCGATCGGGTGCGACAGCCATCTCTATCCGCAGGTGGCCATCAGGGAGAGAGTGCGCATTGGCGCGCGTTTCATTGCCCACTGCGGCACGGTCATTGGCAGCGACGGATTCGGCTACCTGGTCGAGCCGCGGCCGGGGGCTTTGCCGTTGATCGAGAAGATCCCGCAGATCGGCACGGTCGTGATTGGCGACGACGTCGAACTCGGCGCCAACGTGACGATAGATCGGGCGCGCTTCGGCGAAACGCGCATCGGAAACCACGTCAAGATAGATAATCTGGTGCAGATCGGGCACAACGTGCGGATTGGCGATTGTTCCGGAATCGTGGCGCAGGCCGGCGTAGCCGGCAGTTCACAGGTTGGCGCAGGCGTGATGATTTGGGCGCAGGGCGGCGTTGCCGGTCATCTGAAGATTGGCGACGGCGCGCAGGTTGGACCGCAGGCGGGCGTGGCCAAGGATGTGCCCGCGGGAGAATACGTGATCGGCACGCCGGCCGTGCGTCTGCGCGAGTTCGTGGCCCTGGCGGCGGCGGCCCGGCAGATCGAGAAGTTGAAGACGCGGCTGGTGAAGCTGGAGGCGCGACTGGAAGCCGCTTCGGGAGCGACAGAGTGAAGGTGCTGGTTACGGGCGGCAGCGGCTACATTGGCAGCGTGACCGTTGCCAGGTTGTTGGCGGCGGGACATCAGGTCGAGGTTTTCGACAATCTGGAACGTGGGCATCGCGAGGCGTTGCCTCCGAATGTGCGCCTGACGGTGGGTGACCTGCGAGACGCGGTGGCCACGCATGCGGCGGTGCGCGCCGCGCGCCCGGA
>JAQULY010000344.1 GCA_028718445.1 Kiritimatiellia bacterium | reverse complement strand
GACTGGAAGCACCGTCGCCAAACATCGCCGCCGCAACCCGCCCGGTGCGGCGCAGGTGCGCGTCCAGCGCCAGACCCGTGGCGAAAGCGACCCCGGCGCCCGTGATGCCATTGGCGCCATAGAAGCCGATGGAGGTGTCCATCATCATCTGGCTGCCGCCGCGCCCGCGCGAGTAACCGCTTTCACGTCCGAAAAGCTCCGCCATCAGGCGTCCGGGATCGGCGCCCCGCGCCAGGAAGTGACCATGCCCGCGGTGCGTACTGGTCATCGCATCGTGCGGCTGCAGAGCGGCAGCCACACCGACGGCGACCGCCTCCTGCCCGATGCACGTGTGCGCCGTGCCGGCGATGCGACCCTCACGAAATAGGCTTTCCACCGCCTCTTCGAAGAAACGAATCAGCAGCATGCGGTCATAAGACTGAAGCAGATCCAGCATGCCATGCCTGACAGCAGGTTCTATGCCTTGCGGCGTCCGCCACCCCAAAAGCGCCGCTGCAGCGCGGCGACGGAACCCTTCAGATCGGCCAGATGGCGGGCGGCGACTTTGTCGCCCGCGAGGTGCTTCAGCATCAGGTCGCCCTCGGTCGCACAGAGCGCATCATGCCACGGGAAGTACTCGCGCAGCAGAAAATAGGCGAAACGCGTCAGCCGGAATGAGCCGACCACGCGGGGGAAGGTGTTCGGAATCGCCTCGACCGCCACGGCCTTGGCAGTGCGGATGCCGGCGGCCACGTCGCGGAAGTTCGCGGAAGGCGCCATGACGATGGTGAAGTACCAGCCGAAACGGTCGCGGTGGCAGCCGTGCCCGTCGCTCACACCCACGATGGGCATGGGACCGCGGGTGGCGCGGTCCTCGTAATAGCATGCGGCGTTGAGGGCGTTCCACTCGCGCGTGTCACGGCTCGCATATGCGACCGCTTCCATGGCGTCGAAGTGGCGATCCCGCAGAATGGCGCGGTGCGCCTCGGTATTGATGTAGTAGCGGTCGGCGGGTTTCCAGAAGGGGTGACAGTAGATCGCCAGTCCGCCGGAGGCGCGGATCTTCTTGAAGGACCACTCGGCGGCGGCGGCTTCACCACGAGCCGCCGCCGGCAATTGGCGGCGCCGGGCGGCCAGCCTGGCCGCGGCGCGCTTGTACTCTTTGGAGGCGAAGCACTCGTTGACGCTGGTACTTCCCCCGAAGTTGATGATATGCACGGTGCAGCCCGGCGGATGCACTTCTTCGCCGGGATAGCAGCGCAGGTCGGTATCGAGCTTGCGCATGGCGGCGATCGCCTCCAGCGAAGGCGCGTACTTCCCGTGGTCCGTTACCGCCATGAAGTCCATGCCCTGCAGGCGCGAGGATGCCGCGACATAAGCGGGGGGTTCGACGCCGTCGGAGCGGTTGCTGTGCATGTGCAGATCGCCCTTGAAAGGACGCAAGGCATACAGGTCAGGTTCCAGCGCATAGATGTGGAAAGTCGCGATTTCCGTTTCGGCGGGCGTGCCCTCGCTGGCGACGCGCATGACCCGGAAGGTGTATTCCTGTTCGCCGGTGAAGCGATACCTGATGCGCAGAACGCCATCGGTCAACTTGAACGGGATGCTGTCGTACTCCCAGCCGACGGCCTTCTCGTCCACGTGCACGCCGTCGTCGGGGATCGCGCGGACCCTGAGTTGCGCGGCTGCGGGGAAGGCTGCGTGTTCATAGACCGGGCGAATGCGTATCTCGGTCGTGCGGTTGGTCGGCACGATTACGGGGGTCACTTCATGGGATGCGTGATAGCTCATGTGTTGATGGTCCGTTTATGAAAGGCGATGTGGCATTGGCCGGAAGGATCTGTTTTCCGCGCGCTTTCAGGCGCCGCGGCCCTCCTCCGGAACACCGCGCCGCGCGGTGGCGGCGATGGCGATGCCGCCTCGGGACTTGAAGTGGCCGCGGACTTCGATCCAGAGCGGATCGAGCTGCGCGGCGAGATCGTCGGCGATGGAGGCCACCAGTTCCTCGCTGAAGATACCGCGCTCGCGGTACTGCCAGAGATAGAGCTTGAGCGACTTGCTCTCCACCAGCCACCGCCGGGGCGCGTAACGGATGGTCAGGGCGCCGTAGTCGGGCTGACCCGTCACCGGACAGAGCGAGGTGAACTCGTCGCACTGCAGCTCCACCACCACATCGCGCCGATTCCACGGAATGCGGTCAAGGCGCGCGCATGGTCCGCGCGAACGCCTGCCGAGGTGTGTCGGACGGTAAGAGCGCTTGGCTCCGACGGCACCCGCACGCGGCTTTGATGCAGGCGATCTGGAGGTGGAATGCATGCGGAAGACTCTAAGCGCGGCGCTTGCCGGCTTCAAGAGGAAAAGGGCGTGTGAAGCAATGAGTCAGTGAGACAGGGGTGCGAGTGGGGTGCATGTGAGCAGGAGCGATTTGCTGACTGTGCTATGAGCGTGGAGGCGTAGCACGGAAGCGGCGCGGATCGGGCCGGAAAGCCGGCGCGTGATCATGGGCCGGCTGCGGCGTCACCGTGGGCGGCGCAACCGCGAGGTTGGCGCCGCCCACGCTTGCTTGCATCCGACCCATGCTGACGCGCCGTTTTCCGGTAACCCCGATCCGCGCCGCGCTTGCCCCCGGCGGCGGGACCCGGGCTCTTCGTCCGGTTCAGGAGCCGCCGCCGGGACGCTGACGGGCAGCGCCAACACACTCGATCTGTAATCCGGAGTGCTGTCTCACGGAGTCAGGCGCTGTGTCAAGGCTCTCACACATACATGCGCACCACTCGCGCCCCCATCTCATTGAGAAGCTGTGAAAAAATCGTTTGAGTGCGGGAGGGACGGATCCAGACCATCCAAAAATGCAGGAAAAATGGCGCATCCTTGACCACTGGAGGGCGCGGTTACACCCGCGCCGCCGATTTTTCCACAGCTTCTGACCCAATACATTGGCCTGTCACTCACTCGTCAGCCGCAGTCGTCGCCCGATGCGGAGAAGACCGGCGGAAGACGAAGATCACACCGCCTAGGGCGACATAGACGAGCGTGGCCGCCACATAGAGCAGCGAGAGCGCGGCGGCATCGGCACGGGTGCGTCCAACCGACAGCATGAACCAGACGTAACCGGTGTCGCGCAGCCCGATGCCGAAGATCGAGATCGGGATCATCTCCATCAACGTAATGAAGGGC
Organism: Kiritimatiellia bacterium; assembly: GCA_028718445.1. Classification (GTDB taxonomy): domain Bacteria; phylum Verrucomicrobiota; class Kiritimatiellia; order RFP12; family JAAYLN01; genus JAQULY01. The sequence continues at coordinate 3,135 of JAQULY010000344.1, read as the reverse complement.
ACAAAGAAACAGAAAGGCAGCAGGTGCAGTCCCAGGCCAAGGGCACGGCCAAGACTATAAACGGCCAGGATCGCGACGAACTGGAAGACGAACGCGATGACAATGCTGGCGGCCCACACTCCTGGGACGCGGGTGTAGGCGCGGATCGAAGCCAGAAACGCATCCAACACCCGCATGGTAGGGGCGCGCAGCCTGGCCGGCAGCAAGCCGGCCAGACGGCGCAGTAGCCGCTGCTCCCACAGCACCGCCGCCACTGCCATCAGCCCGCCCAGCGCCAGCGCCGGCAGCAGCAGAAAGCGCGCGTCCCAGTTGGGGATGTGGCGCCGCGCCACGAAGGGAAAGACCAGTCCGTAAACCGACAGCGCCAGGAAACCGGTCAGGCGGTCGGCCATGATGGACGCGGCGGTATTGACCGTCCTGGCGCTGTGCCGCCCGATGTCGGCCACGCGGTAGACGTCGCCGCCGATTGTGGACGGCAGGAAGAGATTGAAAAAGGATCCCGTCAGATGACTCGCGCAGAGCCGCCACAGCGGCTGACGGATGCCGTCAGCCGCCAGCAGCAGACGCCACTTGATCGAACTGATCAAGGTGTTGGCCGCCAGCAGCACAAAGAAGAACGCCAGCCAGCCGCCTCGGGCCGTGCGCAGTTGTTCCGCCAGGGCCCGCGCATCCACACGCCGGTAGAGCAGATACAGCAGGCCGGCGCTCACCAGCAGCTTGACCAGGAATAGCAGGCGTTGCCGCATATCAGACCTGCCGCACCGGTTTCGCGGGTACGCCCAGCGCGAGACTGCGATCCGGCACCGGTTTGGTCACGACCGCGCCTGCGCCGATGACGCAACGCTGACCGATGCAGGCGGCATCCAGTACGGTGACGCGTGCGCCGAACCAGCAATCCGCGCCGATTTCCAGCGGTCCGCGTGTGCACATGCCGGACTGGTCGGCGAACGGCGTGGCGTCATGGTAGTCATACTCGCCGCCACTCAGAAAGTAGCAGTAGGCACCGACCATGCAGCCCGCGCCGACGGAGAGGCGGTTCGAGGAAAAGAGCGTGCAGTTGGCCGAGAAATTGGCGCGGTCGCCGACGACGATGTCGCCGTTCTTGCAGTAGACATTGGTGTTGCGTCCGATATAGACGCCGTTGCCCAGCTCGATCCCGCGGTTGGCGGAGCCCTTGGCGTCGAGCAGCGCGCCGTCATCTATGATGCAGCCCTCGCCCAGCGCGATCTTGTGCGCGTGGCGCAGGGTCACGCCGCGGCCGAAGACCACCCCACGTCCGCACTGCCGGAACATACAGGGGTAGCAGCGCTGACGCAGCGCCAAACCCAGCGCGCCGGGGAGATTCATGAAGAGCAGCGTCAGCAGCTCGTTGCGCCAGACGCGCCACGGCGCGATGTCTCCATGCACCAAGGCGCGATAGCGCCCGAAGGCCGATCCGCCGCCAGCCCTCCCCAGGTCCTTGACTTTACACGCGTCTGCCATGCGCTTGCACCTCTGGTGCCTTGAGTGCTGCCATTATGCCCGCCGCAGAGTCTCGTAGCAAGCTGACAGCTGACAGCGATTACAGTCAACAAATCGCTAGTCGTGCCGTCAGCAACCGTGTGTGCACCGCCCCGGTGGGTGTGATTTCACTGCGGTAGAGCTGAATCGCATCGGCGGCGATCTGGCCGCCATCGTAGTCCGCGAAACGGGCGATGGCCGCGTCCAGTGGCGGATCCGGTTGCGGCACGCGCACCCGGCCCAGCGTGATGTGTGGCGCGAACGCCTTGCGGCGTGCGTCGCCTCCTTGCTCGCCTATGCGTGCGGTCAGATCGGCCTGGAGCGCATGAAGGGCCTGGGATTCCGCTATGCCGGCCCAGACCACGCCGACCCCGCGTCCCCGCCGGAAGCCGCCGATGCCGCGCACAGCAATGGTGAAGGCGTTGGCGGCAGCAGCGGCGGCGCTCATTTCCGCGCCGATCGCGGACGCCAGCTCGGTCTCGGTCTCGCCCAGAAAGAGCAGCGTCAGGTGCATCTGTCCGGGCGGCGCCCAGCGCACCGCGCGCGTCTCCGCGCGCAGCTTTCGCTGTACGCGCTCCAGCGCCGTCTTTACGGCGTCGGGAAGGTCAATGGCGATGAAGAGGCGCATTGGTGGGGACCTCGCACCCAGGACCCATCACTCACGATGTCAGCGCAGCCAACAGGCGCTGCCGTACAGACTCCGGCGAGTATTCGCGCCGCGTGAAGGCCCGGCCGTTGGCGGCCAGTCGCGCCGCGATGGCGGGTTGATCGAGCAGCAGCGTCAGGCACTCATGAAATTCCGGATAGTCGCGGAACCAGAGACCGCCTCCGGCGCGACGGCACTGGTCCCGCAGCACGGCGCCGCCGGCGTGTACGAGCGCGGGGGCGCCCGCCAGCCAGGACTCGAGCAAGACAATCCCCAGGCTTTCGTTGACCGAGGGATGGCAGAAGGCGACGGCGCCGGCCATGGCCTCGCGCTTCTCGCGTTCGCTGACGAAACCAAGGTCAATCAGGTGTTCGCCCAGGCCCGTCGGAACGTCCACGGCGCCGCTGCCGGTCAAAAGCAGTTTGACGTCGCGTCCGGTCAGGCGCCTGAAGGCCGCCCAGTAGTCGAGCAGCAGGGGCGTGCCCTTGAGCGGCTCGCGGCGGCCGCAATAGAGAATGTATGGCGCCTGCAGGCCGATCCGGCTGGCGCAGGCGTGCGGATCGGCCTGGAAATCATCCAAAGCGAAGCCCACCACGGGCGCAACGCGACCGGGAGCTGAGACGCTGTCGCCGAAAATGCGCGTGGCCAGTTCGCGCTCGGGCGCGGTGTTGAAGAGAAAGCCGCGCACCTCACCGAAGAGGCGCGCGATGCGCCGCACGCGCGCAAAGGGCTCATCGTGCAGGCAGGGCACCAGCAGCGTGCGTCCGGGCGCCACGGCGGCCGCCGCGAGCGTCAGGCCGAAGAGATACGGCCCAACCACGATGCGATCATAGTCGCCGGCATGCGCGCGCAGATGATCCTCCAGCTCGCGGCTGTTGACGTTGTTGCGCACCCAGAGTTCTTCTTCGGCCTCGCTGACGGCCTTGCCGGCGCTGATGGCGTCCTGCGCGCGCAGAAAGGCCTCGATGTCGCGATCGCCGTTGACCCGG
>JAQULY010000343.1 GCA_028718445.1 Kiritimatiellia bacterium | reverse complement strand
CCTTCAAACCTTCCGCCAGCATGAAGTTGTGCATGGAGTGCTTGGGTTCCATCGTCCAGCCTCCGTCGGTCCATGCCTCGGTCAGCAGATCGCCAAGCTTGAAGTAGTCGATGACGCCCGCCGCCAGGTCGGCGGGAAACCCGCACCACGTTTGGTGCGTTCCAAGAACGATGTCCTTGCCGAACAGGACGCGAGCATGGCGGTTGTGCCGCGCCTGAGCGACATAGTTCATTTCGACCAGCGTTCGTTGGTAGTCGCATCGGACCTTTACCGCCCTCGCCGTTCCGTCCAAATGGTCCAGATAGATCAGGTTGGACATCAGGTCGTACCCGTTCAGCTTCCTGAACAAACGCAGGAAGCCGGCGCCGGCCTTGAAGCAGGTCAAATCCCCGAAGCCCTTGCCCGGTTCGTCCCACGTGACGCCGTCCAGAGGGATGTCGGCATAGGCGTCCAGCAGCCGTTCTTGCGCCTCCAGATACAGCGGATGGGCCGCGTCCGCCAAACCGAACGTTTTGAAGGCCACATAGAACACGACCTTGCCGGACGGCTTTCCGGCAATCCGGCCCTTCAGCACGACACCGGGTCTTGGAACTCCCGCGTGCATCGCCGTCACGGAGACCCGGGCGGTCGAGATCTGTCGGTATGTGCCGTGTCGGAACTGGAACATGGCGGCGATTTGCTCGAAGAGAATCTGACTTCCCATCATGCGCGGGAATGGCGCGACAAACTCGAATTCGCCCTCATGCGCCGTCGCTTCCACCGGGACGATGCCCCACAGCGCGGCCTCGGGGTTCGACTCCACAAAGGCGGGCGCCCACCAGGCGTGCTCGGTATCGAGCAACATCCTGAGACGCAGTTTATGCCCCGTCATGACGATTGCCTTGACCGCATCGCGCACGGCCGGATCCAGAACCGTCCGCTTCATGTGCCGGACGAGGATCGTCGCGGACCCGTAACCCATGTCGGCGATTTGGCGCAGCCACGGCGTCGCCAGCGCGGGATCCTCGATCCAGTTTGGCGAAAGAAAGATGCCGCCGATCTGCTTGCGTGCGTCCTTCGTCGCGGACGCCTGCTTCGCTTGTTTCATGATCGTTCCTCTTTTGTGAACTCGATTCGCTCTCCGGCCTGGAGAACCGCGTCGCACCAGCCGGTCATGTTTGTTTCGTCCCATTCGACGGCGACCGGGCGGCCGGCCGCGCGCGCGGACAGCCGCGCGGGCGCCATCACCTTGATCGACGCATGCGCGCCGTCGCGCGCCGCGAAAGACAACGTGTCGAAACCGGCTTCGATATCCGTCACCGCCGCGCCCACGGCCGACAGCAACGTTGGCTCGGAAAAAGGAACTTGCGACCGGACGATCTCCAGCGAATGGAACCGGCCGTCCTCCAGCAGTTCGACCGGCACGCGCAACGTGCCGCGCAGGCGGACGCCGTCCACGGCGAAATGCCGCACATAAGGTCCCTCGCCGGAGATCGCGATGTTCCAGCGCGTATTTCGGAACCGGAAATCCCTCAACGCCATATCCCCTTCGATCGCGCACGGAACGTAATGGAAACCGCCCAAATCCCACTGGATGCCGACGATCCCTTCCACGATCGCGCCGTAGCCGGCCCGCGCGCTGAGCGGGTACCAATCCGCGCGCTGGAGTGTGTCGCCATCGAGCCCCGAGATATTGTGCGTCTCGACGGCCACCTTGCACCGGTCGAACTTGTTCAGAAAGTTGTTGACGATGCGCAGAGCCTCGTCGCCCAGGCCAGCCGCGCGCGCCGCCTTGGCCTCGTGGGCCAGGTGGATCCACATGATGGCGTTCTTCCACATCTCGTCGGCAGAGTCGTCATAGGCCACGGAACTGCGCCCGGCCGGATGGCACAAGGCGTAAGCCTGGTATTCGGCGATCTCCCGCAGGCGTTTCCGGAACAGGTATTCGCCATAGGGATAGTCCAGCGCGAGGGTCGAGACATTTTGATAAACGCCCGCGGTCAGCCGCGATTTTGGCTCCACCCAGGAATGCAGGTAACCCTTTTCGGGATCGTAAAACACCTCCAGATAGCGCTCATTCAGTCTACAGCTCACGGCGCGGGCCATCTCTTCCGTCTCGCGGTCTCCCTCCAACATGGCCATGTTCTCCATGGCGCGGCAGGCGTCGTACCACCAGCCGCTTAGGCAGGCGAACCAGACATGGCCGCCTTTTTTGACTCCTATCTGGCCCGGATCATCAGCGCCCAATCCATTCACATAGGCCACCAAGCCGGTCACCGGGTCCGCCCTTTCGCGGAGGAACAGGAAATAACTCTTTATGGCGCCGTAGTGCGCCTTCAGGAATTGGCGGTCGCCCGAGCAGCCCGCCAACTCCTCCGTTTGCACGATGAGTTGCATGAGCATGTAGACCATCGACTCCATGGGCTCGAAGGTCAGCATGTACCGCAGAAGCTTGCGGGCGGTCTCGTAATCGCCCATGATCAGGTAGGCTTTGACGGGATAAATATGATCCCAGATCGCGCAGAAGCCGTACTTGTGGCCGGCTCGGCTGCAAAGTTCCCCGTTATTTTCCGCCAGGAGTTGCGCGCGCAGGAAAGCCGGCGCCAGACGCGCATACTCCGCGGCGTGCGGGGCGCCATCGATCCGGACCACAGGCGCCTTGAGCGCATAGGCCACATTCTCCTCGATCCGCCTGGCGCAGATTTCGTCGAAACGGCGGTTTTTATCCGCCGCCCGCCGCCGGGCGTCCTCCCGGGTTTCGGCCACCACGAGACACAGACGGATTTCGTCGCTGCCGGCGGTTCGATCCCATGGGCACGACATCGTGTAGCCCGTCTTGAGTTCCTGGACTTCCAGCGGACGGCTTCCCGCAACCATGACGACCACCTTCTTTTCGCCGTAGGAAAATTGCATCCGCCCGTCCATGACGAACGCCCCGGTCTCCGTATCCGATCCGATGAAATCCCAGGTCAGCGTCATCCGGTAATTGTCCGGAAACGGACGCGGCGCGGCTTTCACCCCCTCGAAGTTGATCGCCCATTCCTTGACCTTGTCTTTCTGCGAGCCCATTTCGCCGGAGCGGACGTGCCCCTTGTCCAAGGTCGCCACAAACCGCTCGCGCGTGGGGAACGCATTGGTGAAACGGAAGAGGACCGCCGACCCGTCGATGCACAGGTCATATCTCATCCGATGGCCGAAGCGCTCGGATTCGCTGATGAAGCCGAAGGGATATAGCTCCATCCGATCCGGCACATGGAAGAGATTGCGCCCGGCGCGGCCATTGGGCTGGCGGTTGGTGGAGATGAACTGGATCCCGGGTCCGTACAGAGGGCCGCGCTTGCAGCTTTCCTTCTGGATGATCGGCGGAGTCGGGCACACATCTGGATACAGCTTGCCTTCATGTCGGAGGATATCGAGCGCCTTGATCGTGTTGATCCCGCCGTTGCGCTCAACGGTCAGCGAGATCTCGCCGCCGACAAACGCATAATATTCATCGGGAATCCCGTGTTCCAGGTAAATGCCGCCCGCTTTGACTTGGGTCGGAGTTCGCATATCCTTATCCCTTTTCGCCATTGCCCGCCTTGGCGGTCGAATATCCGCGCCTGGTCCTTGGGCAACCGCATTTCCTTAAGCTCAATGGTTACGCTCTGCAATAACTTAGATAACTATGATATTCATGATGTCCGTTGTCAAGCGTGCGCGGAGGCAGTGGGTCAGTGACGTGGGGACGTCGGCGAAGAAGTGGAGTGAGGAGCGGCCGACGCAGCGGGCGTCAAGAGGCTGCAGGAACCCCTAAACTGCTAGAGTTGCTGTTTCCTCTGCCGCCCACTCATGCTCGCGCCCTTGCGCTTGCGGCTCGGCAGGCACCTCGCCCCAAGAACGCCTATTCACCCGGGCATGGATGAAAAACTGCTGGAGGGCGAACGGCCTCGTGAGCCGTCCCCGCGCAATGAACCTGCATGTGTCGGCGGCGGAACGCGTGCAACTCCGAAGCTGATGGGGACAGGCAAACTGCGACCAGCGTCACGTCAACAAGCTGATGGGGACAGGCCGGAGGTTAGCGTTAGGGGACAGGCAGACTGCGACCACTGGATGGAAGCGGAGGACCTTTCGCAGTCCAACTTCGCCCGGCATGAGGAACGTGGCGCCCCGAGCGCGGGCGCTGTGGAAATGGCTCTGGCGAGTGGTGATGTCGGAGTTTGCTGCTTCTATCGCGCCAGTCGAATGGCTCGCTCAACCGTCCTGCTTGAGGCCAAATCGTTGACGACCAACGTCCATGTGCCAACGGGATCGTTCACCGCCGGAGTCCAGTCCCAGGTCGCTACGCCCTCCTTGGTGGCACGGACACCAGACATAATCTGTTCTTTGCCACTGGGGTCCTTAAGTACAAACTCGACGGGAAGCACGCCGGCTATTCTTCGCCCGGCGGCTAGTCCCAGAAAACCTCCCTTGCCATGAAGCGTGGCCGCGGCCTTCATCGTCTCACCCGGCCGGAGCGAACGGGGAACATCCAGGCTCATCGACGCGATGCGCTCGGGCAGCCACGCCACCAGCGTGCCGCCGAAACGTTCCATGCTTACCGTCAACTTGAACCTCTTCTCGGCGGTTCGAGTCACCGGGATTTCCTTCCCGCGGATCAAGTCGTAGGGCACGCCGGGCAGGCTGTCCATCGTGATGGCGGCAGCATACGGGCCCTTGGCTTGTTCCTCGATCTCCCAATCGATGACCTCCTGCATGCTTTGCGTTGTCTTGGGTTTTGGATAACCGACAATCCGGTCCCGACAGAAGTCGTATTCCTCCTTATTCTGCGAGTTGACGAACCATGTGTAAGACACGCCGCCGGCATCCAATGGGGTAGCCACAAGGCAGATATCGTCGGACTCAAACCGCGGCTGGACGTAGGCTGAAAGGGCTCTTTTGATCAGGGCGATGCGGTCCTCGAAGCCGTAGTCCAAACGCCCTGGCACGGAGACATGCGCGCCTTCCGCCGGGAACGGCAGCGTTTTCTGCTCTCCCATGCCAACATCCACCGCCAGCCGCTTCGCGCCGGGAATATCGAAGGGAATGCTGGCGTCCAGCAAGACCAACCCGCCCCTGGCCGCATGGGCCGCCAGCGTGTCGTACACCGATTGCCGCAGGTATTTGACGTTGTAGAGCAGCACCGCCTTGTACTGGCTGGCGCGCCCGGCAACGATTTCGTCTTCGCTGACCGGCTCCACGCTGAAATGTCCCTGCATCAGGTTGTGATAGGCAAACACCTGCACAAGCGTATGGCCGGGGTCGAAGCAGCCGCTGGTGAACGAATTCAAGAGGCCGATATCGCGCTTGGCCGGCGCCAGCCGCGCCTGCACCGGACCGATGCGTCCAACGACCTTGCCCAGGCGGTGCAGTTCGGACCAACTGCTTGCTTTTCGCTCGGAGTAACGGAAGTACACCAACCCGCGCACGCCGCCGGCAAGGGTATGGAATAAGTTGTTGCGCACATACCCGGCGGTGCCATAGCACACATCGGGCCACGTCCATTCGGGGAGATCGCGATTGCCCATGCGCCCGATCTCCATCCAGAAGGTGGATGTCATCACGGGTTGCCAATATTGGTTGTAGTAGTACGAGTTGATCAGGTTGAACCCGTTCTTGCCGAAATTGTATGGCGGATACTGGTTGGGGTTCCAAAGCATCACGAGCGGAATCATCATCCCGCCGGGAAAAGGTCCGATGCGCACATCGGGCCGTGCCTTCAGCGCCCCCTCCGTTTCCGCCTTGTTGTACCTTCCGCAGACGTTGATCAACGTCCACTCGAACCATTTCACCCAGGGATTGTTGTCCGGTATCGCGCCGAACTTCTGGGGCAACTCCATCTTGCGTGGGGCTTCCAGGCCGGTATCGGCCTTGAAGGCCGACAGCACATGCGGCGCGTAGTCCCAGCCATAAGAGGACGAGAAATCGTCGTTACAGTGCACATACGGCCGGAAACTCGGCAGAGCGGCCACCTCCTTGACTCCCTGCTCCATCGCCTTGGAGCCATCTTCGCGAATCTCCGGGTGGCTGAGGCCCAACATCGGCCGTCCGCCGCTGTACCCGGTATCGATCATCGGCTTTCCGTCCGGCCCGATCCGGAAGTATTCGGGATTTTTCTCGAACGTCACCTTCCTGTTCCCGACTTGATCTCCTCGGGGGGGCATGATGCGTAAGCTGAATCCGACATGGTTCCGCACCGCCACATCCACCGTGGCCGCATTACGATGCGAGATAAGGAGTTCCATTCCGGCCGCGCGAATGTCCGCCGTTTCCAGATCGTTGCGCCGCGGATTCGTCCCGGCGGCGTAGCCCATTTCGAAGTTGAAATG
>JAQULY010000342.1 GCA_028718445.1 Kiritimatiellia bacterium | reverse complement strand
CGGCTCGACGTCGCGCGGGCGGCCGAATTCCTTGAAGTCCACGTCGCAGATATTTCCGCCCGCGCCCTGCAGAAAGATGGCCATGGCGCCGTGCCCCAGTTGCTCCTCGATCAAGCGCGAGGCCACGCCCGGGAAGTTCGCCGTGATGCCTCCCTGCAAGTCTCCCCACAGCGGGTGGCAGGCAAAGTTATAAACCAGCGCCAGCGGGCGGCCGTCAAGGCGCTCGATGCGAAGCACGCCGATCTCCGGATCGGTCGGACCAACACCGGCGACCTCTTCGTCCGGCGGGGTGGGGTTGCTGTGGCGCAGCGACCAGTGGCGGCCGTCGCGGAGTCGCAGATCGCGGTTGATGGCGATGCGCTCTTCGCGTCCGGAGCCGACGCCGATCCTGACGGGGACCAGGCTGCGCGCGGCCTGGCGGACGGCCTCGAATGTGCGCCGCACCTGCTCGCGGTCGCCGCACAGGATGCGTCCCGGCGGATGCGTATGAGAGGCGTTGACCAGCACGTTGCCGCCCGGAATGCCGAGTTCCTTCGAGATGCGGGCACGCAGGTCGGGAAGAAAGGCTTCCCCGCCGTCGCCCAGGATGCCGCCGCTGACGGCACGGCCGCCGACGGCGGTCGTATCCATGGCGACAATGGCGAGGCGCGTGCGGTCATCGTCCAGCACCAGTGCCTTGGCGTAGAGCGGATCGCGGACGGCGGCGCCCCGCGCGCGGTTCGTGATGTCGCCGCGGGCCACGCCGGCGTGCAACACGGCAGCATCGGTGCTCATCGGCGACGTTCCGTGTTTCGCACGCATTTAATGTCTCTCCATTCGATGCCGACCCGCCGCCCGGAAGATCATGTGGCGCGGCTGAGGTTCAGCGTGACACTATGCCTGGCGCGGGCCAGACCGGGGTTGTGAAAAGCCAGGGACGTGTCCGGCTCGCCGAGCCAGCACCAGCTCGACGAGTTGTCCAGAATATGTTGCGGCTGCGCCACCATGCCGTCCGCCGCCGTGACCGCGCACGGCGCCCGCAAGCCCGCGGGCTCGCGGAATTCCACGTGCCTGATGCCGATGCCGCCGTATCCCCACGACTCGATGCGGCACTCCGCGACCGTCAGCCCCGCTTCGACGGGGTACGACACGCGCATGTACCCGCTGTGCCGGTACTCGTCGTCGCCCGCGCAGAAGATCGGTTTCGGCACGGATGGGGCGGCAATCTCCCGCCACGCCCCGTCGCCCGCGACGCTCCGCGCGACAATCCTGATCCACTCACAGGAAAACAGATCCGGCAGGAAGTATTCGACCGTCAGCAGCCCGATGCCATCCAACCCACCCTTCGCGGCCTTGTCTGCGAATTCCTCTATGCTACGATACAGGCCCCCGAGACCGGACTCCAGCGCGTTGCCCTGCGAAGGCAGCGCGGAACGGCACTTCTGCCATTGGCGTCTTCTTGCCTCTAGCAGGCTCTCCGCGTTCCGGGCGCACCGGCGCAGCGCCTCCGCCAGACGGGCGGGCGTACGCCCGCGGGCGGCGGCGTCGTAGACGCGCGGCACCAGGTCGCTCAGTTCGAGTTGCAGCCGTTCCAGCCCCAAGACGATCCGCAGATCCTCGATCGTCAAGTGCGCATCGGAAGTGCCCAACGCGGCGGTCAGCAGGCGATTCAGCAACAGGCGCTCGGCGACGCGTCCCGCGCCCGGTTCCCGGAGAAAGGCCGGGATCGTGGAACCGACTGCAAAGCGCCCGATACCGAGCGCATCCCAGACCGCCTCGACCACGCCCTGGCTGACTTCGGGCATATAGCTCGCGTTCACCTCCGCCTGCAGCGCTTCGGGCGACTCGACGCGTTCCGGCTCGGACCATAGACGTCCGGCAAAGGCGATGTTCGGATAGCAGGCGTAAAGGAAGTCGGCCGAATGTTCCCAAGTGGTCATCAGTCCGCCCATCGGGGCTTGGCCGGCCGCGTAACGGGTGAGCGTGGCGGTGTTGCGCCAGATCTGTTCCCGCGGCGCCACCAGGCATTCGAAGCCGCGTTTGCGGTATTCAGCCAACAAGTCCCAGCGCAACCGGTTGCGGAAATGGGCCACTGGCAGCCGCACGTCCGCGTCGTACTGCCAGCAGCAGAGCACGATATCGCGCGGAATCTGGTCCAGCGCGCCCCAGTAGTGCTCGAGGAGATCGTCCCACACGATCATGCGCTTGCCCAGCTTGCCGGTGACGATGGCATGCGTATCGCGCAGGTGTTTGGCGAAAATCCCGGTCTGGCCCTCCTGACCCTCGGCGCGCGCCCGGCAGAGATCGCAGCATCCGATGTCGAAGGCCTCGTCGTTGCCCACGTGGAAGTAGGGGGAGGGGAACAACTCCGCCAGTTCCGTGAAATAGGACTCGAAGAACTGGTAGGTCTCCTTGAGGGAGGGACAGAAATCCAGCAACTGATGACCGGAGACGCGACCCTCGCGCCCGTCGCGCAGTTCAGCCAAATGGGCTAGTTCCGGGTGACGCAAGAAATGCTCGGCATGTCCCAGGTTGGAGACGACCGGCACGACGGCGATGTCGCGCGCGGCCGCATGCCGCACCACGTCCTTCATCTCGTCGCGTGAGTAACTCTCATCTTCCTTGGGGTAGGGGAAGGATGGCGTTCGCACGCGTCCCTCCAGGTAGAGCACCAGCGTGTTGAAGCCGTGGTCGGCGATGAAGTCGGTGTAACCGAGGATATATTCCATGGTCTCCATCTGTCGGGCGAGATCCAACTGCGCGCCGCGAAATGACCATGGTTGCGCTCGTTTTGCCATGCGACTGTTCCTCTGCTCGTGGGAGCCGCCGCGTGTATCGCGGTGAATGAGTGACAGAGAATATCTATTATGCGTGACATGCGTCCTCTTGGCAAACAGCCAAACGGCCAGCAACACCAATCGTCCACCACTCGCGTCGCCGTTCTCGTGTCACCGAAATGGGCAGATCATTGAGAAGGTCGCTTCCGGATTGCAGTGAGGCACGCCGTCCGAGACGTTCGGCGCTCCCGTTGCGGCCCGTCGCCAAGGGCGGGACGCGTGCCGCGTCGTGGCCGCCAGGCGAAGGCTGCTCGTTCAACGCTGACAACGCAATGATGGCCTGCCTTCGTCATTCTGCGGTTTGTGAGCGGTAGAAACCCGCAGTCTAATCGAACCGCAGATTGACGAATACTGAACCGCAGAATGTCGAAGGCAATTCCGTCTCCGCGCTAGAGGCTCTTGCCTTCATGATTCTAAAATCGCTATTCGTCAATCTGCGGTTCGTCGAGGGGGGGAGGGAACCTGCGACATGTGAACGCCGAACCCTTTCCCCTCCGCCAGCCAACAAAATTAGCGCGCACCCCCCGTTGTGTCCCGGTGTTGACCTGACGTGGCGATAGGGGTAGGATAGGGCCGTTTTCTGGAGCAAATCAGCACTATGCCGACCTACGATTACGAATGCCAGCAATGCGGGCATACTTTCGAGAAGTTTCAGAGCATTACCGACGAACGTTTGAAGAAATGCCCCGTGTGCGGCAAGCTGCGGCTGAAGCGGCTCTTGGGCACGGGTGCCGGAGTGATTTTCAAGGGCAGCGGTTTCTACCAGACCGATTACCGCAGTTCGGCCTATAAGCAAGCGGCCAGGGCCGACGGCGCCAGTTCCACGACGCATTCGTCCAAGACCAGCTCAGGCAAGGACAAGGCCGCGGCATCTGCCTGATGGAATACCGGAACGATGGAAGCTCGTGGCGCCACTTCTGTCGCCTTACCCATCGTTCCAAGACTCCTGTGTTCCCTTTCGGCGTCGGGATCCGTGCGCATTGGCAGTTGCGCGGCGCTGGCGGCGGCGCTGCTGGCTTTGCCGGTGCGGGGCGCCTCACCGACGGTCCAACTCGAAAGCGGCTCCTTCCGCATCAAGAGTTCAACCGCGGCGGCCGCGGACCGCGCCGTCGTGCTCCAGTTTGCGCGCCGGACACAGCAGGCGCTCTGCCGCGAAATCGGTCTGCCGCCGCCGCCCCGCGGCGCGCCCATCGAGATCGAACTGGCCTGCGGCTTGACCAACGGACCGATTGACCATGTCATACTGCGCGACCGTCAGGGCGCGTGGGGCCTGATCCGCATTCCCGATGTAGCCGGCGCCGATCCCGAGACGTTGCGTTTCGCCATCGCGGCGGTGCTGTTGCGTACTGCCGTGCATGGGTACGCGCCGGCCGGCGCCGCCGTCACGGAGCCGCCGGTCTGGTTCGTGCGCGGTCTCGCCGGCCATGCCGCGCGCGAGCGGCGCGGCGCGGACTTCGAGGCGGCCTACGCGCTCTGGTCGCGCGCGCGCCTGCCCGCCGCCCAGGAACTCTGGCAGGTGCGTTCGGACGCCGCCGCGGCGCACCCTGCCGTAGCCGCGCAGATGGCGGCCTGGTGCGCGGCGCGGGACCAGCGCCAGCGGCGCTGGGAGGCGCTGTGCCGGCACCTCGCCGCGGGCGGCGCTTGGAATGCCGCGGAGATCGCCCGCATCTGGCTCGACAACGCCGATGCCGTCGCGCTCGACGAGCATTGGGATCTCTGGCTGGCGGAACGCGCGCGCCGCATCTTTGACGCCGGCACGACGCCGCCCGGAGTGGTGCGGCGTTTTCGGGCACAGTTATTGCTTTACCCTTGGGAGTATGATATGCCTTTGTGCGGCAAGAGTTTGAACGGCGTGCCATTGACGGTTTGGCTGAGCTGGCGCGACCGGGCGGCGATCAGGCCAGGCGCGGCCGCGAGCAAGGCCGCGGCGGTGCGCTTATGGGGCGCAGGGCGGGACGTCAGCTTCGGCGCGATGGCGGGGCGCTACGCGGAGGCGTGGGAGTTGCTGGACAGGGGCGCGGACGATGGCGAGCTGGCGCGGGCTTGGGCTCGAGCCGAGGATGCGCGGCGCGGCCTGGAGGCGCGCGCCGCCGCGGGCGAAACCTTGCGGACGCCGGTCACCAACAGGGTGGCCGTGGTTGGCGTTTCGGGACGATAGGCGAAGTGCATGAGTGTCAGGCAGGCAAAACGCGAGACCCTGGTGGGATGCATTGATCCCGATGTGCTGGCATTTACGGTGGGGCGCGACCCGCAACTCGACCTCGACCTGGTGGAATGGGACTGTCTCGGCAGCGCCGCGCATGTGACCATGCTCAGCCGCATGCGGGTAAGGCCGCCGGTCTTCCGCGCACCCGAATGCGCCGCCTTGATTGACGGTCTACTGGCCATCATGCGCGCGGCGCGCAACGGCAAGTTCGTCATCACCACCGACGATCAGGATGTACACCTGGCGGTGGAACGACGGCTGACGGCAACGCTCGGCGATTTGGGGCGACGCCTTCATACCGGTCGCAGCCGCAACGATCAGGTGGCGGTGGATTTGCGCCTGCACGCGCGCGAACAACTGCTGGGCGTGATCGAGGAGACCGCCGATCTGGCCGGCGGTCTGCTGCGGTTCGCGCGCCGGCATCGCGCGCTGCCGATGGTTGGGCGCACGCACCTGCAGCCGGCCATGCCGAGCTCCGTAGGACTGTGGGCCTCGGGCTATGCCGAAGGATTGCTGGACGATCTGCTGGCCGTGGACGCGGCCTATGCCTACAACGATCGCTGTCCGCTGGGCTCCGCCGCGGGTTATGGCGTGCCGCTGCCGGTGGACCGCGCGCTGACGGCGCGGCTGCTGGGCTTCTCCGGCCCTCACCATAATGTGTTCTACGCCAGCAACGCCCGCGGCAAGGCCGAAGCTCTCACCATTGGCGCGCTGACGCAGCTCATGTTAACCGCGGCGCGTCTGTCCGAGGACCTGATCCTTTTCACCATGCCGGAATTCGGCTATTTCACGCTGCCGGCCGCGCTCTGCACCGGCAGCAGTATCATGCCGCAGAAGCACAACCCGGATGTGCTGGAACTGATCCGCGCCAAGGCGGCGCGCCTGCTCGGGCACCAAGCCGCGGCCGGCGCCATCGTCAAGGCGCTGCCGGGCGGATACAACCGCGACCTTCAGGAAACCAAGGAAATCTACATGGACAGCGTGGCCACGACGCGCGCCACGTTGCGCATCCTGCGGCTGATGACCGACGGCCTGGGCGTTTGCGCCGAGCGTTTGCGAGCGGGGTTCACGCCGGCCGTGTTCGCCACTGACCGCGCCCTCGAACTGGTGGCGGGCGGCATGCCGTTCCGCGATGCCTACCAGCACGTGCGCGGACATCTTGACGAACTGGAGCAGGCCGACCCCGACGCCGCCATCGCCGCCAAGACGCATCTGGGCGGCACGGCGGGGCTCGACTTCGAAGGACTGGAGGCGCGCGTGGCTGCCGCGCGCCAGTCGGCGCGCTACCGCCGCAAGGCGTCGCATCGCGCCTTCGGCCGCCTGCTGGGCGTGGCGTATCCCT
>JAQULY010000341.1 GCA_028718445.1 Kiritimatiellia bacterium | reverse complement strand
GGCGCGCATGGGAAATCCCGAGCGCGAGCTGGCGGCCGTGCATATCGCCGGGACCAACGGCAAAGGGTCCGTGGCAGCCATGGTTGCATCGGTCCTGCAGGCATCAGGCCTGACCGTGGGTCGCTACACGTCGCCGCACTTGCTGCACTTCAACGAGCGCATCTGTGTGAACGGCGTGCCGGCCGGCGATGACGACTTGGAGGCGCTGCTGCGGCAGGTTGAAGCGGCATCGGACGCGTCGGTCGAGCACGGCGAAGCCACCTTCTTCGAATGCGCCACTGCCGCGGCCTTCGAGTATTTCCGGCGTCAGCACGTGCGGCTGGCCGTGATCGAAACCGGACTGGGTGGACGCCTGGACGCCACCAACGTCCTCACGCCGGTGCTGGCAGTCATCACCAGGATCGGTCTCGAACATTGCGAACACCTGGGTGCCACCGTCGAGCTGATCGCCGCCGAAAAAGCCGGCATCGTCAAGCCCGGCCGCCCGGTCGTGATCGGAGCGATGCCCGCCGAAGCGGGCGCGCGCATCCGCGACGTCGCGGCGGCGCTTGGCGCGCCACTGACGGACGCGGTCCAGTCCGTCACCGTCACGGCACGCAACGCCGGTCTCGACGCGCTCGATGTCACGATTACCACCGAGCAGCGTGACT
This sequence comes from Kiritimatiellia bacterium, assembly GCA_028718445.1. GTDB lineage: Bacteria > Verrucomicrobiota > Kiritimatiellia > RFP12 > JAAYLN01 > JAQULY01. The sequence continues at coordinate 5,728 of JAQULY010000341.1, read as the reverse complement.
TGGGCAGGCTGCGCGTGGGGCTGGCCGGCGCATACCAGTTGGAGAATATCGCCACGGCCGTGGCCGCCTTAGACGTCTGGTCGCAGGCCACCGGCATGGAACTCGACGATGCCGCCTTCAAGAGCGGCCTCGCCGCCGTACGCTGGCCCGGCCGCTTCCAGAAGGTGCGGCGCGAGCCGACCGTGATCGTGGATGGTGGCCACAATCCCGTCGCGGCCGAGGCGCTCAAACAAGCGTTGCGGCGCGCGCGCCTCGGAAAACCCGTAGGTCTGGTGGCCGGCTTTTGCGACGATAAGAATGTGGCCGCCTTTCTCCATACGCTGGCCGGCAGTGTGCGGCGCGCCTGGGCCGTGCCGGTGCCGTCGCCGCGCACGCTGCCGGCCGCGGATACCGCCGGCCACATGCGGCGGGCCGGCATGCGCGAGGTAACGGCGTTCCCCACCCTTTCCGAAGCGTTGGCGCAAGCGGAGGCGTGGGCCGCCACCGACGGCGGCGCGCTGCTGATCTGCGGATCGCTGTTCCTGGCCGGCGAAGCGCTGCAACATTACAACGCCTTTCCATGGACGATACGTTCGCGCGCGGCCGACGCCAATGAGCAACTGAAAGAAACACCATGAAGACTGGATTGAGCGCGGAGAAGGGACGATGCATTGAGACCCTGGCGCGCGGTGTCTGCGTCGTGGAGGGTCACGTGCTGCTGTGCCGGGGCCGCAAGGCCGGCAACGTCTACCTGCCGGGCGGACACGTGGACTTCGGCGAGCGCGCCGTCCGCGCGCTGGCGCGCGAAATTCGCGAGGAAATGGGACTGACCGCTCGGGTGGGACGTTTTCTGGGTTGCGTCGAACATGCCTTCGTGCAGCACGGCGAACCGCATGCTGAAATCAACCTGGTCTTCGCCATGACGGTCCGCGGCCTCGCTCCTGACCGCCCACCGGTCAGCCGGGAAGGCTGGATCGAATTCCTGTGGCAGCCCCTGGACCGGTTGACGCGCTCGGGACTCGAACCGTCAGTCCTGCGTGGGCGCCTGCCGGAATGGTGCCGGAACGGAGCGCCGTCGCATTTCGCCTCAACCCGTGGAGCCGTATGGGTGTCCGGCTAACGGACACCGTCTAATACGCCGGCTCCGGCACATGTTCCAGGACGCGCTTGACGATCTCGTCGGTGGTGATGCCCTCGCTGACGGCGGCGAAATTGCGGAAGATGCGATGGCGCATGACGGGCAGAGCGTAGGCGCGCACGTCGTTGCAGGAAACATTGAAGCGTCCCGCCATGACGGCGCTTGCCTTGGCGGCCATCAGCAGGCATTGGCCGGCACGCGGGCCCGCGCCCCAGCGCAGCCAGCGCGCAATCTCCGGCGCAGCTTCGGCGCCGCCCGGGCGGGTGGCGCGCGCGAGGGCCGCGGCATAGCGCGCCACATGCTCGCTGACCGGCACCAGCCGCACCAGGCGTTGGTACTCGACGATAGCGGGGCCGTCCAGCACGCACTCGATCTCGCGAACGCGGTCGTCAGTCGTGGCCATCAGAATCTCCGGCTCCTCGGCGGCCGACGGGTAGTCCACCTGCACCGCGAACATGAAGCGATCCAACTGCGCCTCCGGCAGCGGGTAGGTGCCTTCCAGTTCGATCGGGTTCTGCGTCGCCAGCACCAGGAATGGCACCGGCAGGTCGTGCGTGGTGCCGGCCGCAGTCACGCGCCTCTCCTGCATCGCCTCCAGCAGCGCCGCCTGCGTTTTCGGCGGCGTGCGATTGATTTCGTCGGCCAGCAGAATGTTGGTGAAGACCGGTCCGCGGCTGAAGCGGAAATGCCTCCGGCCGCTCTCCGCATCCTCTTCCAGGATGTCGGTTCCGGTAATGTCGGCGGGCATGAGGTCGGGCGTGAACTGGATGCGGCGGGACTCCAGGTCGAGCGCCTGTGCGAGTGTGCGCACCAGCAGCGTTTTGCCCAGGCCCGGCGCGCCGATCAGCAGGCAATGGCCCTGCGCGAAGAGCGCTACGAGCGCCTGCTCGACGACATCGCGCTGGCCGACAATCACGCGGCCGATCTGCGCGCCGAGGGCCTCGCGCGCGGCGTGCAGCCTGGCGACCGACTGCTCTACGCGTCCTTCGTCCGTAGCGGTTCCGTCCGGTCCGCCGTTGCTTACTGGTACATTATCCATGTTTCCGCCCGAGCAGCTTGCGCCGGATCAGTTCCTCGGCGATCTGCACGGCGTTCTGCGCGGCGCCCTTGCGGATGTTATCGCCCACCGCCCAGAGCGCCAGTCCGTTTTCCACGCTCGTGTCGGCGCGGATGCGTCCGACCGCCACGTCGTCGCCATGTTGGACGTCGAGCGGCGTCGGGTATTCGGAATTGGCCAAGTCGTCGCGCACGCGCACGCCAGGAGCGGCGGCCAGCAGTTCGCGGGCGCGCTCGGGAGTCATCGGCGACGAGAACTCGATGTGCAGCGCCACCGAATGCGCATAGAAGACCGGCACGCGCACGCAGGTGGCCGCCACGCGCAGCTCGGGAGCGCTCAGAATCTTGCGGCTCTCAAACAACATCTTGGCCTCTTCCGAGGTGAAGCCGGGCATTTCGACCTTGTTGCCGCCGATCTGCGGCAGCACATTGAAGGCAATCTGCCGCGGGTAGACCGATGCTTCCAGCGGCTTGCCGGCGGCCCATGCGCGCGCCTGGAGTTCAAGTTCTTCGATGGCCGCGCGCCCGGTGCCGCTGACCGACTGGAAGGTCACGGCGGTAACGCGCCGGATTGGTACGGCGCGATGCAACGGAGCCAGCCCCATCAGGGTGATAATCGTGCTGCAGTTGGGATTGGCAATCAGGCCCTGGTGCCGATCGAGGGATTCGGGGTTGATCTCGGGGATCACGAGCGGCACGCGCGGGTCCATGCGGAAGTCGTCGCCGTTGTCAATGACGACGCAGCCGCGCTTGACCGCCTCCCAGCCGAACTGCTTGGATGCGCCCTTGGCGCCCTCCGTGCCGGCGAACAGCGCGAAATCGAGGCCATCGAATGCCTCGGCGCAGGCCTCGCGCACGTGGAAGGTCTCTCCGGCCACCACCTCGTCGCGCGCCGACCGCGCCAGAATGCGTATTTCGGAAGCCGGAAAGCGGCGCTGCCGCAACACCTTGACCATCTCGGTGCCGACGGCGCCAATGCCCACCAAACCAACTCGATACTGCTTCATCTGCCGCTGCTCATCCTGGGAGTCACAAAACTCCGTGAAAAGAATGGCGGAGGGGGAGGGATTTGAACCCCCGGTACCCGTAAGGGCACGCATGATTTCGAGTCATGTGCATTCAACCGGACTCTGCCACCCCTCCGACGTGTGGCAGACACAATATGAAAGGGGTGCGTCCGTGGCAAGCCCGATTCTGCGTTATCTGATATAATACCCGCCATGAAACAATGGACCGCGCTCAAGATCCGTCAGAGCAAAGGCGCCACGCGTCTGCCGTGCCTGACCGCCTATGACTACGCCACGGCGCGTCTGGTGGACGCCGCCGGCGTGCCGCTGGTACTGGTGGGCGATTCGCTGGCTATGTCGGTGCTGGGCTTCGCCACCACGGTGCCGGCCACCATGGAGCAGATGCTGCACCACACGGCCGCGGTCGTGCGCGGCGTCAAGGATGCCTTGGTGGTGGCCGACATGCCCTTTATGTCCTACCAGGCTAGCGACGAACTGGCCCTGCTCAACGCCGGCCGTTTCCTGAAAGAGGCCGGAGCGGACGCCGTCAAAATCGAGGGCGGCGTGCTGCGCGCGGAACTGGTGCGCAAGCTGACGGCCAACGGTGTTCCAGTGCTCGGCCACATCGGCCTGACGCCCCAGTCGGTGCTGGCGATTGGCGGCTTCAAACGTCAGGGCCGCCAGCCCGCGGAGGCTGCGCAATTGGAGCAAGACGCACTGGCGTTGAGCGCGGCCGGCGTCTTTGCCATCGTGCTTGAGTGTATTCCCGGTGCGCTCGCCGAAAAAATCACCAAAGCCGTGCCCGTGCCGACCATCGGAATCGGCGCCGGCGCCGCCTGCGACGGCCAGGTTCTCGTGCTGCACGACTTACTGGGGCTGACGCCCCCCGAATCTCAACCGCGCTTTGTAAAACGCTATGCCGAATTGGACGCCGCGATTCTTCAGGCCGCCAAGGCATACGTGGGCGAAGTCAAGGGCGGCGCTTTCCCCGGCCCCGAACACACCTATAACTGAACTGCTTACCAGGAACACTCATGACACCGAGAGAGCGAGTCGAACGCGCCCTGCGCGGCGAGCTAACCGACAAGGTTCCATTCACCATCTACGAGGGCAAGATTCCCCAATGCGAAGCCGAACGGGAGATGCGTAATCGCGGCATGTGCATCGTCCAACGCCTTGTGCCGGCGTATGTGACGCACCAGCCCAACGTCAAGGTCGCCTCGTCGCACTTCGTCCGCGATGGCAAGAGCCTGATACGGACCTGCTTCGAGACGCCGGTTGGGACCGTGTCCACGCTCTCCGAACCGGCCGGTTTCACCAGTTGGACGCATGAGCGCATGTTCAAGCGGCCCGAGGACTACAAGGTCATCAAGTTCATGGTGGAAGACCAGCGCTTCGAGCCCTGTTACGACCAGATATGCCTGGCTCAGGAGCGTGGGGGCGGAGACATCATTTTCCGCACGGGCTTCGGTTTGGAGCCGCTGCAGAGCCTGATATCGGGCGTGTACATGGACATGGCCACCTTCTGCGTCGAGTGGATGGACCATCGCGACGAGTTGCTGGCCATCTACCACGCGATCGCGGCCAAGCATCGCGAGGTCTACCCGTTGGTGGCGGCCTCGCCCTGCCTGCATGCAAACTACGGCGGCAACGTCGTGCCGGAAGTGATCGGGGTGGACAACTTCAAGACCTACTACGTGCCGCACTACAACGAGGCCGCCGAAATCATGCACCGTCACGGCAAGTTGATAGGCTGTCACTTCGACGCCAACTGCGGCCCGCTCAAAGAGGCGATTGCCTCGACCGACCTCGACTATATCGAGGCCTTCACGCCATCGCCGGACACGGACATGACTCTAGGCGAAGCGCGCGCCGCCTGGCCAGCGAAGACGCTCTGGCTCAACTTCCCTTCCTCCGTGCACCTGCGCCCGGACGCAGAGGTCGAGCGGACGACCGTCGAACTACTCGACCAGGTGTCGGACCCGCGCGGCATTCTGATGGGCATTACCGAGGACATTCCCGAAGATCGTTGGCGCGACAGTTGCCGCGCAATCATGAGCGGACTGGAGCGCCATGCGAGGAACAAGCCGGCGCTCTATTCGCCCTGCTGACGAATAGCATCCGCCCCCCGCACATTCCATGCGCACACTGATTCAGCCCGAACTATTTCGCGCGCTGCCCGGTCCGTTGATCGTAGCGGCCGGTTTTTTCGATGGCGTGCACCTGGGCCACCAACGTGTTCTCAACAGCGCGCTGGCCAGGGCCCGGGCAATCGGCGGCCAAGCCTGGGCGCTGACGTTCGATCAACACCCGCGGGTGGTACTGTCGCCCACGCGCCGGCCGCCGCTGTTGACCCCCTTGCAGATCCGGCTTGAACTGCTCGCCCAGTCCGGGCTGGATGGCTGTCTGATGCTGCCATTCACTCCGGAACTGGCGACGCTGACGCCGGCCGGCTTTGTCGAGCTGCTGTGCGGCACGGAAAGTCACGTGGCCGAGATTCACTGCGGGGGCAACTGGCGTTTCGGCGCCCGTGCCGCCGGCACGCCGG
>JAQULY010000340.1 GCA_028718445.1 Kiritimatiellia bacterium | reverse complement strand
GGCCACCGACTTCGTCTGCACGCTGCCCGAAGTGGATGGCGCGCGGCTGGGCGTCATGGGGTTGAGCGGCGGCGGCACGATGACAACCCGGTCCTATCTCTGCGACGAGCGCTTCGGGGCCGGCGAGATCATCTGCTACTGCGACCTTTGGGAAACCTTCGGCATGCGCGACCTGAACTACTGCGGCATGCAGGTGGCGCCAGGCCTGTACAAGCTGGTGGACCTGCCGGACTTGCAGGGATTGCTGGCGCCGCGCCCGCTACTGATGGACATTGGCGTGCATGACGGCTGTTTCACCATTGATTCGACCTTGACGGCCTTTCGGCGGCTGGAGACGATCTACAAGGCAGCGGGAGCGGGCGACAAACTGCAGCTCGATCTCGCTCCCCGGGAACACTCCTGGTGCGCCAACCGTTCGGTCGCCTTCTTCAAGCAGCACTTGCGCCTCTGACCCTCACGGCGCATCCTCCAGCCAGACATCCGGCCAGCAATCGTTGCCGGTGTGGAAGGTGAGACGCACCGCGTCCTCGGGGGCCGTGCCCGGTTCCCAGGCAAAGATCTCGTAGTCGGCCGTATCGTGTTCATGAGCGCCGGCGCTGGCGCCAAGCACCAGCAGGCGCCCGTCGTGCGACAGCCGTGGGAAGTATTCGTGACTGTAAGGCTCGGGCAGATCCAGCCAGATGTCATTGCGCGGCGGATCGAGCACATGCCGGTAAATGGCGTTGCGCAGGCGTCCGCCATGGCCGACCGAGCACAGGGCGCCGTCCGGTAGCCAGGCCATCTGGCAACTGTCGCCGCCGCCGATTTGACGGGCGCCGTCCGCGGGACCATACACTGCCGTGATGCGTGCCGCGCCGCGCAACGTCACCGCCAGGCGGCCGGTGCGCGCATCGTAGTCGGGCGTCTGCAGATCCACTCCCGCCGGCACGGGTGCGCGACCGGACTCGAACAGCAGTTGAACCTTGCCGGTGTCGAGCTCCTGCAGCACGACCTGGCGGCCGTGCCGCTGATAGACGGCGCCGCGCCCATCCCAGGTCCAGGTAGCGGCATTGGCGTTGCTGGCCACCAGGTGTTCCTGCCCGGAACGAAGATTGAGCATCCAGGTATCCCACGCGCGCTGATCTCGCTGCGAGACCCAGGGCCGCTGCGAGCGCGCGAAAAGCAGTTTGCTTCCATCCGGCGAGAGTCTCGGGAACGTCTCCGTGTGCGGATGCGACGTCAGGCGCTTCAGCGCGAGCGAGGGCAGTTCCAGCGCCAGGATGTCGTGGTTGCCGAAGCGGTTGGAGCTCCAGACCACCAGGCCGCGGTGGCGCGCGGCGAAGGCCCGCAGCCTCACGCGCTCGGCGTCATCCGCCGTGACGGCGTCGCCCTTACCTGGCGGCGTTAGCGCTCCCAGCTTGCCGAAGGCGCGCCACTCCCACGCCGCGAAGACGGCGGCCGCCGTCAGCAGGGCGGCGCCGGACGCGAGCAGCCAGAGACGCGGGGCGCGCCGGGCCTGTCGCGGTGCGGGCCAGCGGATGGCAATGACGATGCCGGCGGCCGCGCCCAGCGTGTAGTCGAGCGTCTGCGAGAGCACGTGCAGCGCCAGCATCGCCAGGAAGGCGGCGGCGGGATCGAAGCCCATGGCCTTCCAGACTGCCGTGCCGCCGCCCTCGTAAACGCCGAAGCCGAGCAGCGCGGGCAGCGGCAGACTGGCCGCGCCTTCGGCGGCCAGCAGCGCCGGCAGCAGATGGCGCGCCTGCGCCGCCGCCAGCAGCGGCAGATGCAGGCGCGTCACTGCCACAAAGGCGGCGTAGAGTCCGCCGTACTTGCAGAAGCGCACGCCCAGCGACAGTAGCAAGGCCGTCAGCAGCACCCTGCGGTCGCGCACGCGCGCGATGGCCAGCGCCACGCGCTGGCCGAAGGCGAGCACAGCTTGCAGGCGCCGCGGCAGGCGCCGCCGCGCGCACCACGTCACGACGGCCGTCGCGCACGACGGCAGGATGGCGAACAACGCCACCGCGCCGGCCAGACACAGCATCGTCAAAGCCACGGCGCCGCCCGCCAGCAGCGGCCAGGATGCCTGACGCCACGTCCACGGCGCCGTGACGGCCACCGCCAGCACCGCCGCGAGCGCCACCAGATCCAGCAGGAAGCTGACCGCCATCGAACTCAGACAGGTGTCCGCGCCGACGCGATAGCCGCGGTTCATGAGCGCCAGGTATCCCAGTTCGCCAGCGCGTGCGGGCAGCATGTCAACCATGGCATTGCGCGTGACGGTTGCCAGGAAAGTCTGCCACGCGGATGGCACCGCGCTTTCGCCCGCGCCGCGCAGCAGACAACGATAGCGTTCGGCACGGAAGAAGGTCTGTCCGATCTGGCAGACCACGTACACCAGTAGCAACGGCAGCGAGGCGTCGCGCAACAGTGGCCAGATTCCGGCCTGTTGCGAAGCGCCCTTGAACACCAGCCGGAATATCAGCCCCAGCGTCGCCAGCGACACCGCCGCGGAGATCAACAGCTTACGCATGTTAAGAATTTTACCCGATCCTGCGCGAGAAAGCACGCCCTGTCGCCGGGCCGGTTTGATACATTGTGCCCGGGTGGAGGGAACAGTCAACGATGAAGCACAGAAGTAGAACCGGCGTGGTCGTGCTCGTTAGCGGAGGGATGGATTCCGTGACGGCGCTGTATCATGCCATCCGCAAGTACCGGGTGGTCGGCGCGCTGAGCTTTGACTATGGCGCGAAACACAACGCGCGCGAGCTTCCGCTGGCCCGTTATCACTGCCGCAAACTCGGCGTTCCGCACGAGGTCATCCGCCTGGGATTCGTTGACCGGCTCTTCAAGTCGGACCTGCTTAAGTCGGGCGGCAGCGTGCCGGACGGACACTACGAGCAGGGGAACATGCGGCGGACGGTCGTGCCGTTCCGCAACGGCATCATGTTGTCGGTGGCGGCCGGCTACGCCGAGAGCGTTGGGGCGACGGGTGTGGTGATTGCCGCGCACGCCGGGGACCACGCCATCTATCCCGATTGCCGCGAGAGCTTCATGCTGGCGATGGGGCATGCCATCCGGCTCGGAAGCTACACGAAGATCGCACTGCTGCGCCCCTTTATCGCCATGACCAAGGCGCAGATTGCCAGGCGCGGCGCGGCGCTGGGCGTTGATTTCGCGAAGACCTGGTCCTGTTACAAGGGCCGGCGGGTCCACTGCGGCACCTGCGGCACCTGCGTCGAGCGGCGCGAGGCCTTCCTGTTGGCCGGCCTGGATGACCCAACCGCTTACGGGTGACTCCACCGAATGAAGTAATCCGCGGCAGGCGCGGGCTCGGGGCCATCAGGCAAGCCGGTCAGGTCCACCCGTAACTCGGTCACGCCGGCGGCCAGCAGCGTCGGCAGTTGTGGCATCAACGAGAGCGGAGAAGCGGCGCGCGTGATCCAGCGGCCGTCCTCCAGCCGCGTGATGAAGCGTTCGCCCCGTCGACCGGTGAAGCGCAGCACATTGCCCGACTGGACGCGCCGCGGCGTGACGGGACGCGTGTCGGAGATGAATAGCGGCGGATTCTGGTATACGGCAACGATCAGTGTCGGTTGGGGCACGCGCGCCAGCGCCGCCAGCGTCTCCAGATCGGCTTCCGCCGGAGCGACGGCGCCCGCTATGCCCAACTCCGCCAACTGTTCGCGCGCGACGCGGTTGAGCGTGTAAAACGCGCCATCGGCCGTCAGCGAGATGGGTTCGCAGGCCAGGCGCCGCAACAGGCGCAACCCCGCCAGGTCGGCAACCTCCCATGCGCGCCAACCCATCTTCAGCAGATGGTCCGCGGCGTTTGCCACCGCACCGGACTCGGCTTCCCCTCGCACAATCAGAGGCAGTGCCAGTCTCAAGTTCTGTTGCGGCAACGTCTGGCGCCATCGGCTCAGCGTCGCCGTCAGCTCGGGTATGTCGCGGCACTGCTCGACTCCCAGCGCGAGCACTATCTCGTGGGCGCCGGGGAATGGTTTCGGTTCAGTCGTAACGCCGACCTTGAAGGACCAACGCACGCTGTCTATCTCCGTGGGCGCCACCTCCGCGAGCCGCGGCAGCGCCTGCAGGCGTGCCGCTCGCTGCGACTCCAGATGCGCGTCCACGGTCCGGTCAAGGCGTTCCAGCAGGTCGCGGCGCAGGCGATTGAGCAGCGCCGGCGGGGCATAGCGCGATTCGGGGTCGCGCACATCCAGACTCGCCAGTTGCCAGCGGCTTCCGCCCAGCCGCTCGAACGCGTTGCGGATCGCCGCTGCGGTCTGGCCGGGCTGGCGCGCGGCATCCAGGCGCGCAGGCTCGTTCAGTGTTACCGCGCAGTCGGGCCACTCCATGGGGATGGCGCGCAGCGCGATGGCGTGCGCACTCAGTGAGGCCTCGACCCCAAGCGCGTATGCCGGACGGCAGTCCGCCGGCCGCGGCAGAGACACGCTGAAGCGTCGCTGAACGGCTTGCGATGAAGCACAGAACAGGGAAGAGCCGCTAGGTATCGCGGGGGCATCGTCCGGCAGAGGCACCTCCACCGTGCTGCCAGCCGGGACCGCAACCAGCGTGCCGCGCGATCCGCCCGGGCGCAGCGCTTCCACGGCAAACCCGTAGGGACGGCCGCCCGCCGGCAGTTCGACTTGAATGCCATCGTGCTTCTCGAGCGCGCGTTGCGTTTGGAAACGTAGCCAGCGACGGCCTTGGCGGTCGCGGCGCACATCTTCCGCGATGCCGATCGGAGCGCCCCGGTGTCCGACCGCCTGGGCATCAATGACTGCCTCAGGCGGTTGCTGCCCGCCATGCAAGTAGAGTTCGGTCCAGGGCCGGCTGAAAACGGTCTGCACGTTGGCGACACTCTCGTTTTCGGCGTCCGCGTCCAGGCGCCCGTCGAGTTTGCGGCGGTAGAGGTCCGTCACCGCGGCCACGTACAGCGGGCTCTTCATGCGCCCCTCGATCTTGAGGCTTGCGACGCCGGCCTCGGCCAGCGGCGCGAGACTGTCGAGCAAGGCCAGGTCGCGCATGGAGAAGGGGTAGGCGGGCGTCACCGCGCCGTCAGCCTGAAAGGTCTCGCGGCAACAGTAGGCGCAGCGTCCGCGGTTTCCACTGCGTCCCGCCTGGATGGCGGAAAAGAGGCACATGCCGCTGTAGCTGTAGCAGAGCGCGCCATGCACGAAGACCTCGACCTCGATCGGCGCTTTGGCGGCGATGCGGGCGATGTCTTCAAGGGTGAGTTCGCGCGCCAGCACGACGCGTTTGAATCCGAGCTCCGCCAGTTCCAGCGCACCCTCCAGATTGTGCACGCCCATTTGCGTGCTGGCGTGCAGACGCAGGTCCGGGAAATGGCGTCGCGCCAGCCGGTAGACCGCCAGGTCCTGCAGGATGATGCCGTCGGCCTGCGCCAGCACCACGGCGTCGAGCGCTTGCAGAAGTTCCGGCAGCTCGCCGTCCGGCACCAGCGTGTTTAGCGTGACATAGACCGCGCGACGCGGCGTCAGCGCGTGGGCGTACGTGACGATGCGGGCGAAGTCGTCAGTCGTCAGGTTGACCGCTTCGGCCCGCGCGGAGAACCGCGGCAGGCCCAGGTAGATGGCGTCGGCGCCGTACTGCAGCGCGGCGCAACCGGCCTCGTATGAGCCGGCGGGAGCGAGCAGTTCTGGCTTGCGCGCGAACATGGCGCGTCACCACTCTACGCCGCGCTGTGCCGGCCAGCCGGCATCGATGCCATGTTTGACGCACTCGATCCGGCTGACTGTGTCGGCCAGCGCCATCAGTTCCGGGCAGGCGTTGCGCCCGGTGAGAACGACAATCTGGCCCGGGCGCGCCTGGCGCAAGGCGGCGAGAAGATCGTCCTTGGCGATCAGTCCCAGGGCCACGGCGCCGCAGATCTCGTCGAGCACGACCATGCCGACGTCGACGGCACGCAGTTTGTCGGTGGCGAGGGCCAAACCAGCCGCGGCCGCGGCGCGGTGCTCCGCCAGGCGCGCGGGGCTAGGCCGTGCCACGAAGCCGCGCCCGCAGAAGTGTTCTTCCACTTCGGGAAAGCGCCTCAGGGCCGCGGTCTCGCCGGTGTCCTGCCGTTGCTTGATGAAGTGGATCAGGCAGACGCACAGGCCGTTGCCGGCCGCGCGCAGCACCATGCCGAGGGCCGAAGAAGTCTTGCCTTTGCCGTCGCCGGTAAGCAAGACCACGCGAGTATGTTGAGCCGCATCCATGTCGGGTGTTAAGGACCCCAGACGCGCTAATGTGCCTGCAGGTCGGCGCGCAGCGTGACGGACATGGTGGCCTGCGCACCGGGTTCGAGACGGACGGCATCCTGGTCCGCGCTGGCCGTCTCGATACAGAGGAAATGCAGGTAGTCGTCGTGGGCGACATCGGGCATGCGTTTGGACTTCTCGA
>JAQULY010000339.1 GCA_028718445.1 Kiritimatiellia bacterium | reverse complement strand
GACACGGTCGTTGTTGTAGGCTTCCGGCGCGATCTCGACGCGGTTGAACTGCGCCAGGATATATCCCCGGCGCAGAACCTCGGACGTCACCTCGTCGGTGACGTAACGCCAGCAGCCGTCACCCGTCAACACCACGGGAAATGGTCCCTTGCCCTCAGGCACCGTCAGGTACAGCATGAACGTCACTTCTCGCGGGCATGAGGCGACCACGCGCAACGAGATATAGCCCGCGCCTGAGAGCCATTCCACCTTTGTGTTGTGAAGCTCCTCGAAGCGCGTCTGTTCCGGCGCCGGCGGCATGCCGCCGTATTCGATACCGACAATGGTTTCGCCCACTTCGCGCCGGCGGGCAGGCCATTCCGCGGCATTGCGCACACGGCGACCATTGTTGAACGCCATCAAGTCCGGAAGCGTTGAATGTCTCATTCGGTCATTCCTGTCTGTCACGCCCCAGCAACCAAAGAGTGGGGCCAGGAGATAGTACGAAAATATTCGACCGAGGGGGCGGGAATTCTGCTGCTTGGTTCCCTGGTGCAGATCCCGGCAACTCGTCCTCGACAGTCTCTCCAAAGGTTGTAGGCGGCAGGCTGAAGACTGCTAGACAAGTCACCGGATGCGATCCAGTGCCAGCACATACAGGGAACCGTATTCGTAGACCGCCGCATGCGGACGCTGCCGTTCGGCCTCAAAGCCGAACGCCCGGCCGGCTTCGAAGGCCTGCCGCACCTCCGCGTCGAACGGCCGGAAGTAGCGGGGTGGGCTCAGTCGCAGATGCGTTTCGTCAACCACCAGATGCGTGACGCCGTATCGTGCGCGCAGCGCGCGCAAGGGCAAGGCATTGGTGGCCAGGTAGGCAGCGGTCAGGTCCCGCATGCGGCGGCGCTGTTCGTCGGTGTAGACCTTGTGATAGGGCAGATGCGTCTCGTAGGATACCAGGACGGGACGCCTGGAGGTGTAGGGAACCGGCGACATCCAATTGGGCCAACCGGCAATGAAGGCGTCGGCGGGAAGCGAACCCAGGAAAGCGTAGAGCGGCGCCTGCCTCACGGCGACAGTGCCCAACGTGGGTTTGGGCGTACCGCCCAACAGCAGCAGGCCCAGTAGCGACACCCCCAACGCACACCAGCCGCCTGCGTGGCGTGAACGCACGCCGTCGTTCGGCGTCGTTCGGCGGAAGCCGTACGGCAGGCTGGCTGCCGCCGCGGTCATCCCCAGGACGGTGAGCACGGGCAAGGCATAGCTCACATGCCTTTCGGGCAGAAACAGGGCAGGTGTCAGCCAACGCGACAGACCGTAGGCGCCAGCCACGGCGGCCGCGAGGGCGACCAGGCGGCGGCCGGCGGCGCTCCCACGCAGCAGGCCCGGCAGGGCCGCCAGTACCAGCAGCAGGTTGAGCCACAGGAATGCACGCAGCAACGGTGTTGTCGTCCTAAACCCCATGGCCGTGCGCCACGGGCTGTGATCGCTGAGGTAGGCGCGCGGCGCGTAGGTTCGCACGCAGCGAATCCAGGACAAGTTGAAGTCGGTGCGGTCCGTCCCGTTCAGGCGTCCCCCGCGGGCTGCTTCGGGGTAATCCACGTAGTCGCGCGGGGCGATCGAGGGTCCGTACGGGCGCAACGCCAGGAGATTGGGCAGCACCAGCGCGGCGCAGAGGCTTCCGGTCAGCAGCAGGAACGTGAGCCGCTTACGTAGCGGCCAGGCAGCGGCCTGGCCGCGGTCGTCGCGCGGCAGCAGCAACGCCAATCCCAGGCCGAGCAGGCCGGAGACACCCACGGCCGGATAGATGGCGAAGGCGAGACAGACGCTGGCGGCGAGCAGGCGTATCCGTCCGCCGGCCATGGCGGCCGCCATGGCCGCGAAGAGCGGGAACGCGAAGGCTCGCGGCAAGCCTCCCACCATGCGTGCGAAGAAGACTTCGCTGCCCAGGGCCAGCAGTCCGGCGCCAATGGCCGCCGGCGCGCCGCCGAAAGGCACCGCGGATGCTGCCATCAACAGGACGAAAAGAGGCAGCAGCAGATAAGGCAGGGCATGGCTGATCGCTTCGGGGGACCAGCGCACACGTCCGGCCTGGTAGAGCAGACGGTAGCCGGCCGGCAGACAGGCGCGCCAGTAACGGTCAGTGCAGTCACGCGGCTGCGCCCCGAGGGAGTCCCGTAGCAGCGGTGCAACGTGCTGGCAAACGTCATCGGCTATGCGGTCGCGCGTGGACCGTTCGTGGTTTCGCAGCGGCGGCCCCCAGACCGCCAGAGCAAGCAACAGCCCGCCAACGACAAGCAGGGCTGTACCAACGAAGCGTGTATCGTATTGTGGCATGTTCAGGGTTCCAGGTTCAGACCTAGAATCTAGCCTTTAGGCCGACTGACTTCCTGCCTTGTTTGCGTCTTGCATGCGCTCAGTCGCCTAACGAGCTTTCGTTCGGCGGCGCCGAACGCGGGGTCCTGCGCCAGAGCCGCCTGTGCCCGTCTTCGCGCTTTCCCGACCGCCGCCTCGCTTCCGTAGCCCAGGTATTCTGCTACCTTGCGTTGGGATGCGCCGCTCAGACGGCAACACCACTCCACCGCCAACGCCTTGCGGTCACCTAACCGGTGGCCGTGGAAACGCACATCCGACAGGGCCACGCCCAGCACCTCGGCGGCCGCCTCCGCAACGACATCCAATGCCGGCCTGCAATCCTCAGGCCTGACAATGTCTCCCGTCACCATCCGCTCCAGCCGCCGCTCCTTTAACTCGTCCTCCGCTTCTTCCCGGAACCTGTCGTCGCCTATGGCGCATCGGCTCTTGCCGATCTCCTCCAAGAACTCGGAGTCGTCACGCCCCAGCATCGCTTCGACAAAGCCACGATACGCCAGCCTGTTTCCCCGGTCCGACCGACACCCCATGATCGCCAACCAACGATAGTCTACCCGCGACTCCCGTTCCGCCAGACCGGCGTACCCGCGGTAGCTGCTCCACGGGTGTTCCCGCAGCGCCGTCCGCTTGCGCTCCAGCGACGCCGACGCCAGAGGCTTCACCTTGACCGGGTTCAGGTGGATGTAGCGCGTCAGCCCGAGAATGTACCGGTCACCCGCCACCAGCTTCGCCCCGTAACGCCCCTGAAAACAGTGTCCCGGTCGACTATGTTTGAAACGGAAGTACATGCCGTATGCCGTGTTCAGCCGCTGCATGAACCGCTGCACATTACCCATCGGCGTCTCGACAAACAGATGATAATGGTTCGGCATCAGCGCATACGCATACAATATAACCCCGTCCGCATCCAGCGCGGCATCCAACTGCTCCATGAACCGCGCGTAGTCCTCCGGCGCCAGGAACAGCGCCGCGCGGCCGTTCCCCCTCCCCGTCAAATGGTACTTCGCTCCCGCAAACCGAACTCGCCAAGGTCGTGCCATGTGCCCATCTATACCACACCACGCGCCCTCTCCGCAACTATATTCTAGGTTCTAGGTCTGACCCTGCAGCTAATAGGTCTGACCCTGCAGCTAAGGGCGCTGAATGTTATTGATTACGAGGCATCTCTGGAATAACCTCCCGTTCATTCTTGTGTGGGTATAGCATGCACTATCAACGGACCGGTGTCGTTTGCAGAACGTCTTTTCTCTGGACCCTTCACAGAGTCCCATTCCAGGGCCCATACGGGTGCGTCTCGCTGCTCGCTGCGCTGCTGTTTCTTGCCGCCTCGGCGTCTGCCCAGATGCTGGAATCCTTCGAGAGCTCTACCTTTCCGCCACCCGGATGGACCAAGACAAATCTTCTGGGCGGGTCGGGATGGTATCGGCTCCCGATAGGCGTTATGCCGCTTCCCGGCTGGGGGAACGGGACGAGTTCCGTCCCGCCGACAGACGAGGCGGGCTCTCACAACGCTTATTGTTCCTGGACGACAGGCGGCGGTTACTCGGAAGGTTGTCACAACGACCAATGGCTGATCTCCCCCAAACTGAGCGGTCTTACCTCCACCTCGACCTTGTGCTACTGGCTCCGTTTCTGTTTCACCAACTTCCCGGACACGGTGTACGTGCGCATCTCCACCACCGGCCCGGCCCCAGCGAACTTTACCATCGTCGCTCAAACCAACGTGTTCGCGAGAGGCAGCGGCGGGAGTCAATTCCCGCCCTGGTTCAAGCGCACGATCAGACTGGGCGACTATGGCATCCCGCCGGGGAAACCTATCTGGATCGCGTTTCAGGAATACGCATGGGATAACAATCACGAGGGAGCGGCCGTCGAACTGGATGTCATCTCCTCGGACCTGACCGCGCCGCCACAGGCGGCCACAAGCCCAACATCGCTGGCGTTCGACGCCTACATCGATGGGGCGAATCCTTCAGACAAGACATTCTCGATCCAAAATATCGGCTGCAGCGGGCTGAGCTTTTCGAATCGCCTGACCTTCGGATCAGGGCCCACTAACTGGCTGACCGTGTCGGGACCGTCAATTGGAACCGTCGCGCGGATGAAGAGTCAGGTCTATACCGCCGCCGTGATGAAGGACGGCCTGGAACCGGGTTCTTACTGCGCCACGAACGTCATCACCATCCCGGGCGCAGCCAACAGTCCGCTTCGAGTCCCAATCATACTAAACGTAATTCGGCGTCCCCAAACCATTACTCTCCAAAATCCGGGACCCCAACTCACGACGAATATCGTACATCTTGCAGGAACAGCCAGTTCGGGCCTGCCACTTTTCTACTCCTTGTTTTTCGGCCCCGGCACGCTCTCAGAAGGCTCCAATCTGACCTTCACTGCCGCTGGCGTGGTCAAGGTGATGGCCTGGCAACTCGGCGACCCAATCTGGGACTCGGCCCCGCCTGTCACGATCTCAATCACCGTCACCAAGGCGGGCCAGACCATTGATTTTCCCGTCATCGGCAACCTCTGCGTAACCAGCATGGTAACGCTCGCGGCAACGGCGTCAAGCGGACTGCCGGTTGCGTTCGAGGTGGCTTCGGGCCCGGCGGTCATCTCCGAGGACACAAACCTCGCTTTCACCGGACCCGGTGTCGTCAGCATTCTGGCGTCGCAGGCGGGCAACGCGATGTACAATGCCGCCCCGCCTGCGGCCAATGCATTCCGGGTGAATGATCTCTTCTC
This sequence comes from Kiritimatiellia bacterium, assembly GCA_028718445.1. Lineage (GTDB taxonomy): Bacteria > Verrucomicrobiota > Kiritimatiellia > RFP12 > JAAYLN01 > JAQULY01. The sequence continues at coordinate 1,295 of JAQULY010000339.1, read as the reverse complement.
GTTTACGGTCGTTTCTTCCTACGGAACCGCTTGCCCTGCGGCAGGCGAGCATACCTACTGGGAAGGAACGGTCCTGACCAACACGATCAGCACACCGGATACGTGTGGCGCCACGCAGTATGTCTGCGCGGGCTGGGCCATGAGCAGCCATGCTCCAACGTCCGAATCGGGCACACAGGTCGTCATGACCGTAACCAACAACTCCGTCCTGACGTGGCTATGGACTACGAACTACTGGCTGGGGACCGTCGCCGGACCGAACGGCTCGATCGACGCCAACGGCGGCTGGTGCATGGCCGACGCAGCAACACAGATAACGGCGATCGCGGACTCGTACTATCACTTCACGAACTGGTCCGGCGACGCTGCGGGAAGCGCAAACCCACTCAACCTGCTGATGAACACGCCCAAATCCGTGACCGCGCACTTTGCGGAAAACCGGACCGCCAGCCGGCCGACGCCGGAATGGTGGTTGGCGCAACATGGCATCACCGACAACTTCGAGGCGGCAGTCAATGACGATCCGGACCATGACGGTGCGCCGACCGGCGACGAGTATGTCATGAACACCGATCCGACCAACGGACTCTCTGTCCTGCGCCTGACCGGCATCGCCCCGTCAGACGCCGGATGGATACTGACGTGGCCATGCGCCACGGACCGCGTATATGACGTACAATTCGCCCCAACCCTGTCGGATCATGCCTGGTTGCCTGTGCCGGGCAAGGCCAATCTCATGTCGACCACGGAGATATTGTCCATAACAAATCCCCCCAACGCGGACGCGCGCCAGTTCTACCGCCTGAAGGTGCGCCTGCCCTAATCTGCCCGCCCCCGGCCGGAGCGCGATCAACCATGTTATGGGACGCTATAAAGAGGCCCCCTTCGGCTTCTTCAAGGCCAACCGCCGCAAACCATGCCTTCAACGACGCCTACGCAACATCTGCCGCCAGTCCATAACATCTCTTTCGGGAATCGTTCCGCCGTTGGCGCCGCCACCCTCGGCAACATTTCGACTCTCGCGTTTGTCCAACATGTGGTACCTTACGCGTCCAACGACTAGGAACAGCAATGAGAATCAAGAAAGTGCCGAGAAGTCCGATCAAGTGCAGCGCGGCGGAGTTGGTCGCATCGCGATTTCGCCAGATTCACCTCGATTTCCACACCTCCGAACATATTCCGGATGTCGGGGCCGAGTTCGACGCCGACACTTTCGGCAACACGCTTGACGAAGCTCGCGTGAACTGGGTCACGCTGTTTGCGACGTGTCACCACGGCTGGAGCTACTATCCCAC
>JAQULY010000338.1 GCA_028718445.1 Kiritimatiellia bacterium | reverse complement strand
CGACGCCGCTTCCTTACCGCCCTCGGCCGCACTCATTGGGAAGCCCATGTTCGACTGGCCGGCACAAAGCCAGACGTCACCGACGAGGACATCGGAAAAGAGGCATTCGGTGTTCGGAGTCTGGTGATCACTCTGGGACGTGGCAGCCACACGCAGAGTCGCCGGTCGATGGTCGGTCGGAACCGGTTTGAGTGTGACCTGCCACTTGCCATCCTGCCCGGTCGTTGCCTTCCGGCTCTGGCCATGGAATTCAACCGTGACGGCCGCACCAGGATGAGCCCAACCCCAGACCGGGATTGGCTGGTCCGCCTGCAAGACCATATGGTCGCCGAACACCGCCGGCAGACGCAGCCCGGCAGTCGTGGTCTGGGCGGAGGCTTCCGGAAATCCCGGTGTGACAATGAAGTTGAGGCTCATGACCAATAAGTATGCGAGTTGTTTCCGCATGAATCCTTTCTGTTTGACGGCACCGGGAGAGGTTGTTTTCGCTTGCGTTATTTGACCGGCTGATCCGTCTGACCGATGACCGGCCCGGTCAGCACATCCAGTTCCAGCAGCCGGGGATGATAGAGCTTGATCACGGTTTCGCCGCTGATCATCCGCAAAGCGTCGAAGTTGGCCACTGCTCCGGCAGGAAAACGCAGCTTCAAAACCTTGAAATGGTTGAATTGCGCCGCCGCGCCATCGATTCGGTAATATGGCGTGATCTCTTTCCACTCCTTGCCGGCCGCATCGTGAACACTGAACTTGACATGCAGGCCGTTGCGCGCACCATCGGACAGACTCCACCACAGCCTGATTTCCTTCAATTCGCGGCCGGCAGGCGAAGGACTGCCAAGCTCCCAGCGAAACGTCACTTCCGGCGGACCGTCGCCGACAAGATATTCCGCGGTGTCCGCATCGGGACCGCGTGCATCCGTCAGGTAAGTGTTCAAGCCATGACCCGCCCATACAACCCGTCCCTTCCAATTGGCGACGAAATCCGGCTCCAAGGTGAAAGGCTTGCCTTGAATGGCATCGTCGGTCGCCATTTTCAGGCCGGCAAGATCCACGGCCTCCACCGTCATCTCCGGCCCGTTCGTCTTGACTTCCGCGACCGTTGCCGGGACTCCCGCCGGCAACTCGCCGGCACCAAGCTGCCAGCCACCGAAAGCCAGCCAACCGCCGCCGATCAGACCCCATAACATTTTTTGCATTTGTGTTGTTTTCCCGAATCAATATTCCAGCCGCACTGCGGCTCAGGTTTTTCCGGATCCTGTTCGCATCTATTCCAACCCCAGCCTGCCGACACCGTCGAGATCGGCAAAGCCTTTCGGCATCGGCAACCAGAGGCTGTAATCGCCGTCCGTCGTGGCGCGGATGAAATTGGCCTTGATCCACCAGCCCGGTTTGATCCCCCCCGGCCACAGACGCGCCAACGGCAAGGCGGCTGTCAGAATCCATTGGTCCGTCGCACGGGTGTCGGAAAGTACTCTGGCCCCGCTCTCCCAAGAATAAACCTCCCGACCGTCCTGCTTCTCCCCGCTGACGAATGTCTGAAACCCGCCGTCGGAACTGAAGACAATCCTCCGGAAAGAGCCCGAATAGAGCCTGAAGATAAATTCCCAGCGGTCGCCGGATTCAGGCTCACGGCCCTGCACCAGTTTCCGGGGATCGCCCGCCTCCTCAAAACGCAGGTACAGCCACTCGCCGTCGTGCGTCGCGCGGACATTCTGGCGGCGGGGAGAAAGGGTGCCGTTGGGATAACGCCAGACCTCGATGGCCGCCGCTTGCGTCCAGTCCACGCGGGCCGCATCGCCTTGCCGTGATGCCGGCTGGGGTGCCAGCCACAGTTCGCCGGGCGCATACTTTTTCGTCTGATCCTGCTTTCGCAGATAATCGGCTCGGCCCGCCACCAGGTAGTCCCACACCCCTTTGCGGAACAGCTCGACCCGCGCCTGCGTCTTCGGCGTGTTTGCCGCCTGGGTGGCCGCTTCCATCAAAGTGCCCCAGGCTTTCATCCGCACTTCGGTACCGAGCCATTTCCAGGCCAGTTCTTCGTTCTGATGGCCATAGATCTTGCCGGTCAGATTATCGGGCGGGTAACTGGCGGGATTGCTGTACGTGTCCTCCAGCTGACGGTACAGTTCCTTCATCGGGGCAGCGGCGGAGCCGTAATAGCGGGTAAAGAAATCGTCCATCAGCCGGTCCACATCCTGGCTGGAATCGTCAAACAGTTTGAACATCACGTAGTGGTCGAGCTGCTCCATCACACTGACGACTTCCTCGCCCCAGACCCGGTAGCGGAAATCGCCCTGATACTGGCACCAGGTGAAGCCATTCAGGAATGCGCCCCGGGCGCCGCACGCTCTGAAATGCTTGAACTGCCGGTCGAAGGTATGGGGCTGAAAGGCGGGGAAGGCATAATAACCGCTGTCTTTGGCGATCATCTGGGGAAAGCAGTCATACAGCCACAGATATAGCGGACGGTTCTGCGTCGCCCAGGCATCGAAAAACTTGAGATCGTTTTGCGCGATCGCCGGCGACCACCAGTTGCGCACATGCAGACAGGTCATCACCGCAACATTGCTCTCCACCTGAATGCTGGTCGGTGGATAGGCGTACTGCGCATAGGCCAGCGTGGCGATGAATTTCTGCGGATGGCTCTGGCGCACCTGCTTGGCGATTTCATTGACAAAAGTGAAGACCAGCTCGCTGGCGGAGGCGTTGGAAAACTGCCCGGAATCGTCCTTTTTCAGCTTGGCCTGACATTTGGCGCACTTGCACCAGGCGCCGCTGTCATTGGGCACCACGGGATAAAAGTCGCCGCACGCGGCAACGCCGTAGGGCACCACACCTTTGTCAAAATATTCCCGCGCTTCCTTCACGATCTGCGCGACTACCTCAGGATTGCTCATGCAGGGCTGGGCATACGAGCCTTTGGGATAGCCGAAGCCATACCAGTCGGGATGCGTCTCGTAATAGTGACCCCAATGATTGAAGGTGTGATTGGCAGAGAACTGTTCGCCGCCCAGCCGCCAGCGGTGCCAGAACAGATGCGTTTCGCGGCTGTTCAGCAACCCCCAATTGCCGATTTTGGCCGGTGTCACGGTGCCGGCGGCCCACAGTGGATCAGGGAAGTTCATGACATCGCCAAAACCGATGCGGTAACGGTAGTCAAAAGCCCGGCGCACGTCGGCGCCCACCACGGTCAGCGTCTTGGTTACCGGGCAATCCAGACCGATTTCCGTCGGCCAGAACCAGCGCACGCCGCAACCTTTCTCCAGCAAGTCATAGACGGCATAGCAGGTGCCCTGTTCATCCAGATACGGCGGCCAGGATCTTTCGGCACCTTCACCATCATAAACCACCTTGCCCCGGTCTTCCTTGTCGCGGCCCATGAGCACCACCGCGTCGGGCGTGAACTTGACCAGGTATTCCTGTGATTTCAGGTCGGCGTTCTTCAAGCCCAACGCCACCGTCGCCGCGCTTTCGCCCACACAAAGACGGATCTGCCCGGGCGTGGGTGCGACGTCGTCCGTAACGAACGGCAGTTTGACTCCGGTAATTCTCGCGATATGCCACTGCAGTTCATCGGCGGCGAACTGCGTGGCGCGGGTCGGCGACTTGGCCAGCACAATACCGGCCTTGGGCTGGCCGTCCTGCACCAAAGTCAGGCCGGCGGCCGCGGCACCCGCCTGCCACCCGCCCGCCAGCAGCAAGACCAGCAGCAAGACCAGCAGGATTTTATCACCACATGGCATTAATCGGTCTCCTTGATACATCGCTTGCGGCGATAGATCCAAATGCCTGCCTGCGGCCCTTCCGGCAAAGTCGCCGCAAACCCCGGGTTCATCAGTTCATGGCCGCGCTGTTCCAGGATTTGTCCCGGCTGGTCCAGGTTTTCGATGACATACGTGGCTGCCGCCTCCAAACCGCCCAGTTTGAAGCGCGCGGTTTCATAGGGACTATTCGGGCGACGGAACGCCTGGATCACACCTTCCTGGCAGTCCGGATCGTGGAACTGCCAGGCGAGCCACAGATCGTCCTGATGGTTGCCGGCGGTCAGGGGGTAATAATCGCCGGAATAAAAGGGTGCAATCCTCCGCCACTCGGCGATGAGTTGGCAAAGCAGGGCATAATCCAGGTCATCGCGCCGGACATCGTAATTCAACAGCAGGCTCGGGCACATGGAACTGCGCGCGCCATAAACATCGACACAGGCGACGGGATGAATCATCGTGCCCTGGAACGGCAGCCACCGCGACAGTGTGTGAGTAAACGCCTGCTTCACTGGGAAGTCCCCGTACCCGTAGTCGGTACGGTGCAGCGGAACGGCGCGGCGCATGGTCTCGAGGTCGTTGCGTCCCCCGCCGCCGGAACAGGAATCGATCAGCATGTCCGGATGCCGGCGACGGAGTTCATCCCAATAAGCCAGGTAACCCTCCACATGCCGGATTTCAGTCATGCCCTGACGATCCGGCGCATCATGGGCCCGCCAGTAGGGCAGCGGCCCGAAGTTGAAGTCCTGGCGGTAAATGTCGATGCCCTGTTCCGTGAGGATGCCATCGACTTGGTTGGTGAGCCACTGCCGGGCTTCCGAATTGCCCAGGTCAAGCAGGCGCCATTCCTGCCCTTCAACCGTCAGCAGCCATTCGGGATGCCGCTCGGCGAGCCAGGTGCCAGGCACGACCCGTTCGGGCTCGAACCAGACAATCGTCTTCACTCCCTGCCGGTGTGCGTGATCGCTCACGGCGCGCAGACCGCGCGGGAAGCGTTGGGCATCCACTTCCCACGTTCCGGTATTCACCCATGAACCTTGGCACGGATACCACCCCGCATCCATCCACCAGTAATCGAGCGTGATGCCTTTCTCCGCATACCGGTCGATGAACTGTTTTTGATTTCCCTCCGTGGCGCGGCCCATTTCCTCGAACCAGAAGCCGGAATAGCCGGGCAGCATCGGCGCCGGCAGCTTGCCCCCCGGTCGCGGCATGTTGCACGCCATCATCCAGCGCCGCCACAGGTTATGCGCATGGTTGAGGTCACCGCGCCAAAACATCAGCACCGAGACCGGAGTCCGGATCTCTTCCCCCGGCTGAAGCCTGAGATGCGTCAGTTCCTGACCCGCGGTAATGCGGACGCCCCGATCCGCATCGCCCGTGAACCGGGAAGCCCACTGACCCGACCAGCCGACCACCAGAATCAAACCGCGGTTCAGCACGGGATATTCGATGTTGTAGTAGGGCCATGCTTTGGCTGTCGGCCGTCCCGCAAGGGGCGCAAAGGTGAGTTCGGTTTTCTCATCGAGTACGGCGGCGCGCGCTTCATAACCGTCCGGGGAACAAGTGTCGCCGCTATCATAATGCAGCGTGGTGCCGGCACGCACCTGGATATCCAGTGACCGAATGTCTTCCAGGATGGGAGTGTCCGCGGTCCCCGTGTTCTTGTACCGGGCGAGCCACTCCACGACGGGGAATTGCGTGTATTCTTTGATTTCCACCGTCAGTTGGAGTCCGGTCCCGGGGTCCGTGCGGATGACGCGATGCAGGGCAATGCCATGAACCGCGGGCCGGTGTTCCTCCCGGCGGTCCCAGCCGGAGAGAAACTCGTCGGAATGGCGGTTGTCGTAGCGGAAACTCAGGCCCCGTCCTGGCTCGTGGTATTCGCCAATCTTGAGGACCTGGCCATCGTCCAGCGTGACTTCCAGGTCAACCCAGTCGGCGTGGCCGATGGGAACGACCGGTTTACGCTCAACGGCACCGGCAACCCGCAGCGTCAACGCCTGCCGCCCCCCCAGGTTCACGTCCAGACGTGCGGGTGGCGACTTCACCTCCTGCGCCCCGCTGCGCCACAGGGTCTGGCCGGCGGCCTCGACGGAGAACACCATGGCATCCCCGCTGAGGGTGGCAGTATGGAGGTTGTCGTCGACGCCAGCCAGGCCGGTCAGGCGTTTTCCCGGTTGGGGAAGCCGGATTTGGATTTCGCTGTCGGCATGGGTGCCCAGGCCCGCCTCATAGCCGCGCCCGTTAAGACAGAGCGTCCCATTCACAACGCTCTTGGCGATCCTCAATTCGCCCCATCCCTGCCGGATGCAGCGGATATCCACCGCGCCGGAAGCCTGGCGGGGTGAACCGAGTGTGGGCATCAACTCCTGCAGCCACTGCCGGGCGTCCTGCAACTCGTCTGGAGTCACCATGTCAGGGTAGTTCATGATGCCGGATCCCTGTTCTTCACGTTTGCGGAATATGGCGCTGCTAATTGTCGGAATCGTCGTTTTTTGAGAATAATAATGGCGAACACCGAATTCAGAATTCGACATGCGAAATCGGGTTGCGGTTCTACCGCGTCAAGACCGCTCGCGGCTACTCCAACCTCACTTCCGCCAGGCGGTCCCACTCATGCACGGTTGTGTAGGAAACA
>JAQULY010000337.1 GCA_028718445.1 Kiritimatiellia bacterium | reverse complement strand
GGTGCAGGCACGATCGATATCCGGGGGGTGTTCGAGGAGCTCAAGGATGCGCCCTTCCTGCGCTACAGCACGCTTGAGGTCAGGGGTGAGCAGAATCTGCTCAACAGCTACGCCTACCTGAAGTCGCTGGGGGCGGAGTAGCAGCTCAACTGCCCCGCGGTTGAGCTGTTCTCTACAGGTTGATCTGGTACAGCCGGCAGCAGCTGGGTGTGCGTCAACTCAACTGACTCGCACCTGCGGCACCTCTGCCCCATGGTTTATTCCCCATGGTTTATTCTTGAAGCGAGCCGTTCGCGGCTGTACTCTTTGCATTGTGGTATACACAGTGCTCTAGGTATGCCAATAATGGTCTATGCCTGCAAGAGGGCGTTCTTGGAGCGGGAGCTGATGATGAAAGCACGTCCATACCGCGGATTGTTGGCTGTGGCGGCGTTGGCCCTTTGGGCGTCGGGCTGCAGGAGTCTGTTGGCGCCACCGACGTTGACTTTGGAGCGTGGCGGCAAGGACCCTTGCCAGATCGTCGTCGGGCCTGCCGCCTCGGCCACGACGCAGGCTGCCGCCGCAGAGCTCACCAACTACCTGGGCCGCATCACCGGGATGCCCTTCGAATTGGTCACCGGGGACGGCCGCCAGGGTCTCGCCGTGGGCGCCGCCGCCGACTTTCCGGAACTGGGGCTGGCCTCGGAGTTCGACCTGAAAGATGCGTTGCGCAAGGAGGACTACATCCTTCGCACGCACGCCGGGGGCGTCTACCTGGTCGGCGCCACGGACGTGGCCGCCGAGCACGCCGTCTACGACTTCCTCGAACGCCTTGGCTGCCGCTGGTTCTTTCCCGGCGACATCTGGGAGACCGTCCCCAAGAACCCCAAGCCCGCGGTGGCGTTGGACGTCAAGGAGAGCCCCTCGTTCAACACCCGGGTCGTCTATTCCCCGGGCTGGGGTGGGACTGACGCGGCGAACGCGGTGAAAATCGCCCTATGGATCAAGCGCAACCGTATGAACAGTGTCCTCAACATCCACGCCGGCCACTCTTATCAGCGGATCCGCAGCGAGTTGCGCAAGGAATTCGCCGACCATCCCGAGTACCTGGCCCTGGTGGGCGGCAAGCGCGGCGGCGACAAGTTCTGCATCTCCAACCCCGGCTTGCGTGAACTGATCGCCAACTACGCCGTCGAGTATTTCGTGAGGAATCCCAAAGAGCACTGCATCTCGATTGACCCCAGCGATTTTGGCGGCTGGTGCGAATGTGACGCCTGCAAGGCCATGGGGAGCCCCTCGACCCGGGCGATCGTCCTGGCTAACCAGGCGGCCGAGGCTCTGGACATGCGCTACGGCGACAAGTTCGTCGGCATCGACGCCTACTACCAGCACGCCGCCCCGCCTGCCGTCAAAGTACACCCCAAAGTCGTCGTCTTCGTGGCCACCGTTTACGGACCGGCGGGTTTCACCACCGTTGACCTGCTGGAGGGCTGGCAGGCCCAGGGAGCCACCGCCGGCATCCGCGACTACCTGAGCGTCAACCAGTGGCACCGCGACCTGCCCGGCCGCGAGGCGGCCTGCGGGCTGGCCCACTACCGCCACAACTTCCCCCGCTTCCACCAGCTCAACTGCCGCCACTACATCACGGAGAGCAGCTTGAACTGGGGGCCCTCCGGCCTGGGCTACTACCTGGCCGGACGCGTCCTCTGGGACATTGGCGCGGCCAGCCGTATCGACGTCATCGTGGACGATTTCCTGGACACCTGCTTCGGCCCCGGCGCCGCGCCTATGCGCCGCTTCTACGCCCTGCTCGACTGGGGCCACCCGCCGCTGGACGAGAGTCTGCTCGCTAAGATGTACCACGCCTTGGGCGATGCCTACCAGGCCAGCTCCGACCCCGTCGTCCGGCGGCGCCTGGACGATCTGGCCTGCTACACCCGTTACGTGGAACTTTACTGGCAGCACGAGTCCGCCAAGCCCGAGGACAAGCTTGCTCGTTTCGAGCAGCTCATCCGTTTCACCTACCGCATCCGCGACCGCCTGATGGTCTACAGCTACGCCTACTATTACGATATGTCCAACCGCTCCAAGGCCAGTTTCCCGCCCGAGGCCCTCTACGAGGTGCCGGAGGGCAAGAACCCCTGGAAAAGCTCCGAGCCGGTCACCGCCGCGGAGCTGCAGGTCTATGTCGCGCATGGTCAAAGCTACAAGTTGCCGCCGCCGCCGCCCCCGGCCGTGACCTTCTCCAGCAACCTCCGCCCATCCGGGCAGACGCGGCTGCCCCGCGGGAAGATCGAGAACTTCATCGGCGCCAACACGCTGGTCATGCTGCCCGGCCCCGACCGCTTGCCGCCCATCACCATCCAGCCCGGTGTCGACGTCCAGAACGCCGGCAAGTTCCGCTGGCGGCTGCTCGATACGGCGAGAAAGGAGATCGACAGCGGCAGTCTGCCTTCCGACAACACCCCCCACATCCTGCGGCTCAACCCGGGCGGCGAGGGCCCTTACTTCTTTGCCTTCGAGACCCCAGTGCGGACCGTGGTGGATTGGCCGGCGGGCACCCCGGTTAGCCTCTCCGCTTCCGGGGCGCCGGGCGCCGGCATTTTAAACGTCACCCACATCGAGACGACGATCTACTTCTACGTACCCAAGGGAACCACGAAGATTGACCTGGCCCGCGGCGTGAACCGCGGAAACTTCGCCCCCCCCGACGGCTCCCCATGCGAGTGGGGACTTAAGACCGGCTTCACCGTCAAGCCCGGCCAGGACGGCAAGATCTGGAGAGCCTTCGGACTTACCGGTTACATCGGCTTCCTCAACATTCCACCCTACGTGGCGCTGAGCCCGGACGAGCTGCTGGTGCCCGCCGAGGTCGCGCCAGCGCCAGCCCCCGAACCGGTCCCCATCGCGGCCAAGCTCGTTCCCTCCGGGCTGCCCAAGGCCGCCCGCGGCAAGATCGATGCCTTCTCGGGTCACAACCTCCTCCACATCGCCGGCCCCTTACCGGAGTTCACGGTCAAGGCCGGAATCGACGGGGGAGGTGCGACCAATCATGTTTTCAACTGGCAACTCCTCGACGGCGGCGGAACAAAGGTGGAGAGTGGCGCCATTCCCTGCGACAACACCCCGCATCCACTCCGTTTCACCACTCGGGCGCCAGGCAACCACACCCTCGTTTTCGACACCGCGCCGCGGTCTTACGTGGGCTGGCCGGCCGGCGCGCAGGTGACGGTCGAGGCCGCCGCCGCCCAGGGCGGAGTATTCTTCGGCTCCGCCGGGGAGAACTTCGTCTATTTCTACGTCCCCAAAGGCACGGAACGGGTCGAGATGGCCGGCTCCATGCAGCGCGGCGTCATCTTCCCGCCCGACGGCGCCCCCCAAGTCGGCATACCCAATTGCGCTCCGATCAACATCCCGGTCAAGCCCGGTCAGGACGGGAAAGTGTGGAAAATATGGGTGGTCGGGCAACTCGGGCTGCTCAGCGTCCCGCCCTACGTGGCCTTGAGCCCCGACGAGCTCTTGTTGCCCAAAGAGGTGGCGCAGTGAGGAACATGGTGGTCTTCGGGACGTTCTTGCTGCTGGCCGCCGCTGGCTGCCAGGGGCTCCGGATAGCGGAGCTGGCGGACGGACAACAGGCCAACTACAAGGTCGTCGTCGGGGCGGCCGCCTCGGCCACGACCCAGGCTGCCGCCGCTGAGCTCACCAACTACCTGGGCCGCATCACCGGGATGCCCTTCGAGCTGGCCACCGGGGACGGGCGCCAGGGACTCGCCGTGGGCGCCGCCGCCGACTTCCCGGAACTGGGGCTGGCGTCGGAGTTCGACGCGAAAGACCCCATGCGCCGCGACGACTACCTCCTCAGGACCCATGCCAAGGGCGCCTATCTGGTCGGGGCCTCGGACTACGGGGCGGAGCACGCCGTCTACGACTTCCTGGAGCGGCTCGGCTGCCGCTGGTTCTTCCCCGGCGACACCTGGGAGATCGTGCCCAAAGTTGCCAGCCCGTCGCTGGCCTTGGATGTCCATGCGAGCCCCTCGTTCAAGGTAAGGACTATATGCGCCCCGGGCTGGGGCGGGGTGGACGCCGCGGCAGCCGCCAAGCTCGACCCTTGGCGGAAGCGCAACCGCCTAGACAGCGCGTTCGTGGCGCGCAGCGGCCATATCTACCGGCAGATTGCCGCCGAACGCCGCGACATCCTCGCCAAACATCCCGAGTACCTCGCCCTGATCGGCGGCAAGCGCGGCGGCGACAAGTTCTGCATCTCCAACCCAGGGCTGCGCCAGATGGTCGCCGACTGGGCCGTGGCGTATTTCGCCAACAAACCCAAGGAGCAATGCGTCTCGATGGAGCCCAGCGATTTCGGCGGCTGGTGCGAGTGCGAAGCCTGCAAGGCGCTGGGTAGCCCATCGAACCGGGCGGTGCTCCTGGCTAACCACGTGGCCGAGGCCTTGGACAAACAATACGGCGACAAGTACGTCGGCATGTACGCCTACTACCAGCACGCCGCCCCGCCGACCGTCAAAATCCACCCCAAGGTGATCATCTCCGTGGCCACCGTCTACGGACCGGCGGGCTTCACCACCGTCGACCTGTTGGAGGGCTGGCAGGCCCAAGGTGCCACCACCGGGGTGCGCGACTACCTCAGCGTCAACCAGTGGCACCGCGACCTGCCCGGACGCGAGTGCGCCTGTGGGCTTGACCACTACCGCCATAACTTTCCCCGTTTCTACCAGCTCAACTGCCGTGTCTACATCTCCGAGAGCAGCCTCAACTGGGGGCCATCCGGCCTGGGCTACTATGTGGCCGGCCGTGTCCTCTGGGATGTCGAGGCGGCCAACCGCATCGACGCCATCGTGGACGACTTCCTGGCCAACTGTTTCGGCTCCGCCGCCGCGCCCATGCGCCGCTTCTACGCCTTGCTCAACTGGAGCTACGCGCCCCTGGAAGAGGGCTTGCTCGCCCAGATGTACCGTGCCCTGGACGAGGCCTACCGCGCCACCAGCGATCCCGCCGTCCACCGCCGCCTGGACGACCTGGCCTGCTACACCCGCTATGTGGAGCTCTACTGGCAGCATGAGTCTGCAAAGCCCGAGGACAAGCTGGCGCGCTTCGAGCAGCTCATCCGTTTCACCTACCGCATCCGCGACCGCCTGATGGTCTACAGCTACGCGTTTTACCGGGACATGTCCAACCGCTCCAAGGGCAGCTTCCCGCCCGAGGCGCTCTTCGACGTGCCCGAGGGCAAGAACCCCTGGAAAAGCTCCGAGCCCGTCACCACGGCGGAGTTGCGCGGCTACGTCGGGAAAGGCAGCCAATACCAGTTGCCCCCGCCCAAGCCCAAGCCGGTGACTTTCTCCACCGACCTGCGCACCTCCGGGCAGACGCGGCTGCCCCGCGGTGGGGTGGAAAACTTCATCGGCGCCAACAAGCTGGTCTTGCTGCCCGGCTCCGAAGGCCTCCCCCCCCTCACCATCCGGCCGGGAGTCGATGTCAAGGATGCCGGGAAGTTCCGCTGGCGGCTGCTCGACGTTGCTGGCAAGGAGGTCGAAACCGGCAGCCTGCCCTCTGACAACGCCCCCCACGTCCTGCGATTCAAACCGGGTGGCAAAGGACCTTACTTCTTCGCCTTCGAAACCCCCGTGCGAACTCTGGTTGACTGGCCGGCGGGTGCGCCGGTGAGCCTCTCCGCCTCCGGCGCCCCGGGCGTCGGCATCTTCAACGTCACTCACATCGAGACCACAGTCTACTTCTACGTGCCCAAGGGGACCAAGCAGCTCGACCTGGCCAGTGGCGTCAACCGCGGCAACATCGCCCCCCCCGACGGCACCCTCAGCGTATGGGAGAGTAAGACCCGCATACCAGTCAAGCCCGGCCAGGACGGCAAGATTTGGAAGGCTTTCGGGCTGACGGGCTATATCGGTTTTCTCAACATCCCGCCCTACGTGGCCTTGAGCCCAGACGAGCTGCTGGTGCCCAGCGAAGTGGCGCCTCCGCCCGCCCCCGAGCCATTCCCCATTGCGGCCAAGCTCGTGGCGTCCGGACTGCCCAAGGGCGAGCGCGGCAAGATCGAGGCCTTCTCTGGCCACAACCGCCTCCACATCGCCGGCCTCTTGCCGGAGTTCACGGTCAAGGCCGGAATCGACGGGGGCGGTGCGACCAATCATGTTTTCAACTGGCAACTCCTCGACGGCGGCGGAACAAAGGTGGAGAGTGGCGCCATTCCCTGCGACAACACCCCGCATCCACTCCGTTTCACCGCTCGGGCGCCAGGCGACCACACCCTCGTTTTCGACACCGCGCCGCGGTCCTACGTGGGCTGGCCGGCCGGCGCGCAGGTGACGGTCGAGGCCGCCGCCGCCCAGGGCGGAGTATTCTTCGGCTCCGCCGGGGAGAACTTCGTCTATTTCTACGTCCCCAAAGGCACGGAACGGGTCG
>JAQULY010000336.1 GCA_028718445.1 Kiritimatiellia bacterium | reverse complement strand
GCAGCCGCGCACGTCCCCGACCGGCTTACTTCATCTGCTTGGAGGTTTCCGCGATCTTGCTGAGGATGGCGGCTTCATCCTCGTGATACATCTCGTTGATGGCCGGATCGCTGAAGCGGTAGACGCGATCCTCGAAGACCGTGGTGGCGACGCGCTTGAACAGGCGCTGTTCGGCCTGTTCGAGATCCTTACCGTAGATGTGGTAGGAGTCTGCCTGCCAGTTCATGCGCGCGAGCCGTACCGGTTTGCCGGAGCGTTGCTCGATGCCGGCGGCCACCACGTGCTGGTTGAACTGGATGAAGCCGAACATGTTCATGAAGTTGGCTCCCCAGGCATCGTTGGAGCGAAAACGCACGTTGACGTTGAGCCACTGCACGCCTTGTTCATCCGTCAGCAGGCGATACCAAAGCGACTGCAGGCAGGGCGGGTCATAGCAGGCCAGATCCAGGTTTGGCATCCAGGTGATCATCTGCGCCTGTCGCGAGAAAGGCTGTGACACGAGCTTGTCTATGACGTAGGCGATCTGATCCACCTGGAAGTGTCCCGTGAAGCGGTTCCGGCCATTGGCGGCGCGCTCCTTCCATTGCCCATAGTTCTGCAGACGACCGTGGTAGGTGTACTCCCACCGCGTATCGTCGGGATCGTTGATGGCCTTAACCCAGCCGTCCTTGCGCCCTTCGAGTTCGTACACATACTCGCGCAGGTCGGCCAGTCCGCCAGGAAAGGCCTTGTGAATCATCGGCTCGGCCAACGGGTCCTCGATGGTGATGTTCATGGTGGCGTCGAGGCTCGGCGGGTCGCCCGGCTTGTCGTACTGCGTGGGAAAGCGAATGCCGTCGCGGTAGAGAGCCAGGAGCGCGCGTTCGTAGGCTTCGGCAAGAGAGTGACCGCTGACCGTCAATACGGGGATGCTTTGCATGCTGGCAGGCTCCTGTTGATGGCGCGATTCTAGGCGGTCGGCGCGCAAAGTCAACGCGCCAGTGAGAGTTACGCTTTGAGCGTTCGGCGTTGAGCGTTTCTCCCGAGTTTCGTGTAAGACGATCCGGTTAAGGGTATCCGATTAAGAGTGGCGGTTAAGTGTGGCGCGCGCTTCACCATAGCCGACCTCTGACCCCAGCCTTCAGCCTCCAGCCTTCAGTCTTCAGCCTTCGTGAGAGATTCTCACGCCGAGAGGTCCGCGTTGAAGCGGCTCGGCGGGACGCCACGGTACTTCCGATAGAGGCGCGAGAAGTAGAGCGGGTCACGGTAACCCAACTTGAAAGCTACTTCCCGGACGGTGATACCGGGCGCTTCCCGGAAGCAGGTGTCGGCGCGCTCCAAACGCGCGACGATCTGGGCGTGCTTGAAGCTCTGTCCCGTCTTGCGGCGGAAGACGTGGGAGATAGTCGAGGGGCTGCGGTGCGCCAGGGAGGACGCCGCGGCCAAGCTCAGCGGCTCGTCCGGGTGCTCGCGGAAATGCGTCAGAATGGGACCCACCACGTCGCGCACGCCGATCAAGTGACGCAGCGTCACGTACTGCACCAGCATGTCGAAGAGCGCCAGGACATCGGGCACGCGGCGGGGCGGAACATTCGGCACGCGCGCGAAAGCTTCCCGCAACGCGTGCGGGATCTTCTGCCGTCCGCCGTGAGACTGGGCGGGCAGAGCATGGACGGACCGGAACTGACCGATCATGATGTAGCCCAGCATCCGGGCGCCGTCAAACACCGGTACGATGGCCTCGTGCAGCCCGCCGTGGCAAACATAGGCCACCAGGCGGCGGGACTGCGCGCACTCCTGCCGGCGGCGGCGATCCAGCGCGCGGCACAGGCTCTCCCCTCCCGGCCGCCGTCTGAGCCGGCGGCAGTAGTCGCAGATCGGCTTCTGCCTGCCGCTTACCAGTTCCAGGCCGTCCGCGGTCAGGAAGGCTATGCGGATGCCCAGCAAGGCGCAGAAAGGGTCGAAGGCGCCGCGGACATCGGGGCTCAAGACAAACTCGCCGACTGGTTTCATATGGATGATTATTCACATAGCGGCAGGAAAGTCCATACGTTCGGACGGTTCGTCCATTCCCTCGCGGTCGGCGAATTCCTACAATACGGGCATGACGAAACGCGAAGTCGTACGGTTGGCGCTGGAGCATCGGACACCTCCCTATGTTCCATGGAACTGCGGTTTCACCCAGGAGGCGCATGCGCGGCTGGTGCGCCATTACGGAACGTCCGCGCTCGACGACCGCATCCACAACCACATCCTGACGTTCGGCAGCAGCGGGGAGGTCTTCGAGCCGATCGGGCGGGGGAGGGTGCGTGACACGTTCGGTGTGGTGTGGAACCGTTCCGTGGACAAGGACATCGGCATCATCGAAGGTTGCGTCCTGCCTTCTCCCTCGCTACGCGGATTCCAGTTCCCGGATCCCCGGGTTCCGGATGTCTATACGGGCATTTCGGAAAGGATCCGCGCGGCGCCGGACCGCTTCCGGGTGTTTGCCGTCGGCTTTTCGCTATACGAGCGCGCCTGGACGCTGCGGGGCATGGAAAACCTCTACATGGATTTCCTGGACCATCCCGGCTTTGTCCGGGAACTGTTCGAAACCATCGCCGACTACAACCTCGGACAAATCGAAGAGGCGCTGAAGTACGACATGGACGCCGTTTATTTCGGGGACGACTGGGGCCAGCAGCATGGACTCCAGATGGGACCTGAACTGTGGCGCTCCCATATTCGACCCGTGCTGAAACGGATGTATGGCGCGGTTCGCGCGGCCGGCAAGTACGTGATGATCCACTCGTGCGGCGACGTGGACGAGGTCTTTGACGACCTCGTCGAACTGGGCGTCAACTGCTTCAATCCCTTCCAGCCGGAGGTCATGGACGTCTTCGCGCTGATGCGGCAATACCATGGAAGGCTGGCGTTCCATGGCGGACTGTCCACCCAGCGGACGCTGCCCTACGGCAGCCCGGATGACGTGCGCCGCGCCACGCGCGCCCTGCTTTCCGCCGGTCGTGACGGCGGATACATTTTCGCGCCGGCCCATGCCGTCGAGGGCGATGTGCCGCTCGAGAACATGCTGGCGTTTATCGAAGAGCTCCAGCAGCAGCCGTACGCGCCCCGATAGTGCCGCACTGCTCAATGTACTTCCGCACCGTCCGCCGGTCGAGGCCCGTGCGGCGCGCGACCTCGCCGTAGTTGCGGGAGCGCTCGTAGAGCATGCGGCAGTAGCCCGCCAGCACGCCCTTGGCATCGAGCGTGCCGGCGGCCAGGGCGGCGCAGAAACCCGTGGCGCCGGCTTCGGCGTCCGCGACGGGCGTCCGCGGCGCGAAGACGCCGTTCAGCAGTACGGAGCGAACGGCCTGCTCCAGTTCGCGCACGTTGCCGGGCCAGGTGTAGCCCGCCGGAGTGCACTTCCGCAGCACGCGGGCGGTCTCGGACACCAGCGCGCCGGCACCGTCGCCGCAGATGCGCTGGAGCATGTGCCGCAGCAGTTCCTCGAACTCGCCCGGCTCCTCGGCCAGACGCTGGCGCAGTGTGGGCACACTCACCACGTCGGAACAGAGGCGGTAATAGAAGTCGTCGCGGAAGCGTCCGCCGGCGCGCAGTTCCTCCAGCGAACGGTTGGTGGCGGCCACCACACGTCCCGCGAAGCGCCGCGGTTCATGGCTGCCGACCGGACAGAAGGTGCGTTCCTGCAGCACGCGCAGCAGCTTGAGCTGGACTGTGGCCGGCAGGTCGCCGATTTCGTCCAGAAAGATCGCGCCATTCGGCTTGCAGCGCGCGAGCAGCCCCTGGTGGTTGGCGATCGCCCCGGTGAAGGCACCGCGGCAGTGTCCGAAGAGTTCGGACTCGATCAGAGATTCGGAGTACTGCGAGAGATTCGCGGCGATGAAGGTGTCCGCAAAGCTCTGGCTGAAGCGTCCCGCGCGCGGATCAAAGGGAATGAAGGCCGAGCGCCCGACGGCCGCCGCGGCCGCGCCCTTGCCCACGCCCGTTTCACCCAGCAGCAGCAGGGCAAAGTCCTCCAGGCGATTCCAGAGAATGCGCTCGTAGCGCAGGAAATCGTAGGTGAAGACATTGTTCCAGAGCTGTGCGCGCAGACGCTGCATGGAGGCGCCGCGTCCCACCAGCCCGCCTTGCAGAAAATAGAAGGCCCGCCGCAACTGAAAGAAGGCCGCAAAGGAGCGCAGGGACTCCTCGTGCTCGAAGCCGCACGCGCGCATGCGTTCGAGGCACTCGGCGGCAAAGGGCACCGGCAACGGGTCGGAGGCCGCCAGTTGGGCGGAGATGTGAGCGTCCAGCATGTCGCTGTAGCAGTGGAAGAGACGGAACATCAGGCCGGCGCGCAACAGCTCACGGTCGCGCCCGCGCTGCCCCAGCACCGTCGCGCCCGCGTCAAGCAACCGCTTGACGCGGGACTGCACCGCCGCCACCGCCGGGACGGGATCCCAGACCTGCTGCGCAGACCACTTCGTCCCCACGAGCAGCGCGTCAACCTGCGCGCGCTGAGGCGTGAACGGATTGGCCGATGTCGCCCGCAACACCAGTTCGAGGAAAGCCCGGTCGTCAGCCGTCAGTCGGAAGTGTTCCATACACAATATGTATAGCATGTATACATAGAATGCGCAAGATGACGCCATGGCTCTCGCCACCGGCAGACGTAACGGACACCTAAAACGTTCATGTGCAACCATCTATATCGTCCGCGCGTCGCTTGGCATATGCCGTGCGATATGAACAGGCGAGGACGCCGGCTGGCCATTCCGGCTAGCGCGGCGCGGCCTGAGGAGCAGAGTCAATGAAAGCTAGTTCAATCACGATCGCACGGCTGGGACGCCTGTCGGCAGTTTGCCTCAGCGCCTGGCTGTATTTCTGGGCTCGCGCCGCCGGCGCGGCCGGTTTGCTGCTGGCCGACGGCGGGTTCGGCGGCGCCATGGAGATTGTCGAGCACGACGTGCAAGTCACGATCAACAATGGCGTGGCTGTGACCAAAGTGAATCAGGTGTTCCGCAACCTGGAGAGCCGGCAGGTCGAGGCGCTCTACACCTTTCCCGTGCCGAAGGGTGCGTCCGTCGCCAACTTCAGCATGTGGATCAATGGCAAGGAGATGACCGGCGAGGTGTTGGAGAAGCAGCGGGCGCGCGAGATCTACAACAGCTACAAACAGCAGAAACGCGACCCCGGCCTGTTGGAGCAGGTGGACTACCGCACCTTCGAGATGCGCATCTTTCCGATCGCGCCGAAGGCCGACCAGCGGGTCAGCATCACCTATTACCAGGAACTGGAGGTTGATCACGACGTCTGCGCCTACGTCTACCCGCTGGCCACGGTCACGCGGCAGGGCGTGGACAGCCGCACCACCGGCAAGTTCGCGATTTCCTGCGAACTGAAGTCGGCCATTCCCATCGCCGAGCTGTCCAGTCCCAGCCACGCGGCGCAATTCGCCGTGGCGCAGCACACGGCCGACTACGCGCAGGCCAGCCTGGAAAGCCGCGGCGGGCAACTTGACCGCGACGTGGTGCTGGTCGCCAAGCTCGCGCGCCCGAAAACCGGCCTGGACCTGATCGCCTCCAAACGCGGCGGCGAGGATGGCTACTTCCTGCTGTCGCTGACGGCCGGCGAGGATCTGGGCACCCTCGATACAGGCATGGACTATGTGTTCCTGCTGGACGTCTCGGGCAGCATGGGCGATGACGCCAAACTGGCCACGCTGAAACAGTCCGTGGGCGCCTTCGTGCGCGCGCTGGATAAAGAGGACCGCTTCGAGATCGTCACCTTCAACGTTCAGTCCGCGCCGCTCTTCCGCGCGCTCAAGCCCGTGGCGCCGGAAAGCCAGGCCGCGGCGGACACCTTCCTGGACACGCAGGCCGCGCGCGGTGGCACCGTACTGCGGCCGGCGATGACACTGGCCTACCAGTATGGCGTTCCCGACCGTCCGCTCAACGTGATCGTGCTGAGCGACGGCATGACCGAGCAGGGCGAACGCGCCGAGTTGCTGCGCCTGATCGGGCAGCGGCCGCGCAATGCGCGCGTCTTCTGCATCGGCGTCGGCAACGACGTGAACCGCCCGTTACTCGAGCAGTTGGCCGAAGACAGCGGCGGGCTGGCGGCCTTTGTGTCGCGCGGCGACGATTTCGACCGGCAGGCCGCCGCCTTCCGGCGCAAGCTGCTGCGTCCCGCCGCCTCGGCGCTGAGCATCAAGATTCAGGGCGTCGAGACCTACGATATCGAGCCGGCCACGCTGCCGGATCTGTACTTCGGCGCGCCCGTGCGCGTTTATGGCCGTTACAGAGGCGATGGCGTGGCGAAGGTTCAGGTGCAGGCCGATGTGCGCGGCGTACCCTTCCGGCAGAGCGCCGAGCTGGCGTTGCCGGCGAAGGCTGACGACAATCCTGAGATCGAACGCATGTGGGCCTGGAAACGCGTGGACCGGTTGCTCAAGGCCGCCGACCGCAA
>JAQULY010000335.1 GCA_028718445.1 Kiritimatiellia bacterium | reverse complement strand
TACTGAACCGCAGAATATCGAAGGCAATTCCGTCTCCTCACTAGAGGCTCCCTCCTTTATGATTTCAAGATCGCTATTCGGCAATCTGCGGTTCGTACTCGGGGAAACCCGCGGCCTAATCGAACCGCAGAATGCCGAATACATCACCGAACTACGCGACATGGTCACGGCGCCAGCAGCGTCAGCGAAGGCTCGGCAAGTTCCAGTGTGCCGGCGAAATCGGCCTCGATGCGGTAGCGCAGCGCGTGCGTGCGGTCATCGAGAGGCCGGGCCGTGGTAGCCTGCGCCATTTCCCAGCCATCCTTGCGGGCTATCGCGGGAATGGCATGCAGCAGCGCGGGGTGGACGCGCGGCCGACCGGACCGATCGCTCTCCTCGGCATCCACCACGACCGTCACCTGGCCCTCGAAGTCGGGCCCGCGACGCACCATCAGCGCCGTGCGCAGCTTGCCCTCAGCCAGCCCGTGCACTCTCCAGGCCGGCGCTTCCAGCCGGCAGAGCGCGCGACGCGCGTGCGTCAGCCGCAGACGCGGCGCGCCGCTGACGTCGTCCAAAATCACCTCCAGGCGCTGTGCGCGCGGCCGGAACAGGCTGTAGCGCCAGCCGCCCAGACGATCGCCCTGGAGCAGCAGCGGCCATGGCGGCACCAGGTTACCCGCCAGTTCCTCGCGAACGGCCGCGTCGTGCGGCGCCAGCGGGTCCGCCGGCACCGCCAGGCCCGGCGGTTGCCACTTCAGATACATCACCACCGCCGCGCCGCCAGCCAGCGCCGCCGCCGCCAGACCGGCCAGCGCCGCCAGCCGCCAGCGCCGGCCGCGCCGCCGCAGCGCCGCCAGATCGTGCGTGGCCGCCACGCCCTGCGCCATCTGCGTGCTGTCCGCCGCCGGATCAAACTGTAGTTGCTCGCGCACGGGCTGTCGCAGGCGCACGGGATCGCGATCCAGCAAGGGCACCTGCTGTTCATCCAGACGCTCCCGCCGCATGGCGTCGCGCAGCGCCTGCATGTCGAAAGGCACGCGCCGCCAGCGTACGGCCCCCTCATCCGGGCTGAAAAGGCAGTAACAGGCGCGCGAGTCACCGTCGCGCGGATAGCCCACCGAGCCGACGTTCACGATGAACCGCTTGCCTTCCTCCAGCAGGAAATCCTGCGGCGCCAGCAGGTGCGGCAGGCCGCTGGCGCCACGCACGAACAGGCCCGGAAGATGCGAGTGCCCCACGAATACCAGCGCGTCGTGCGTAGCCGCCCAGGTGCCGTTGGCGTCCAGCGGTTCGAGCAGGTAGTGAAACGCGGCCGGCTGCTCCAGATCGCCATGCACACAGGTAAATCCGGGGCCCTGGAGCACCAGCGACTGCGCCGCCAGGAACTCGCGGCCGCGCCGCGAGACCTTGCCCGCGGACCACTCGATCATGGCGCGCGCGTAACTGTTGAAGCGCGCCGGCGACAGCTTGCCGCACAGCGCGGCATCGTGATTGCCCATCACGAAAGCATCCACGTGCCGATGCATCGAGGCCAGCACCGCCGCCGGCTCGGGACCGTAGCCGACCACGTCGCCCAGGCAGATGATGCGACCGGCCCCCGCGCTGATCAGATCGGCCAGCACCGCCCGCCAGGCGGGCAGGTTGGCATGCACGTCCGAGACAATCGCGTAAAGCATAATTTACCATAACACTTGCCAGCGGAGGCCGTAAAACCCTATTTTCGTTTCCATGACAACCGACCCCTCCCTGGCCGCGGACTCCTGCGAAGCTCAACTCTCCGCCTGGCTGCAGGCCGCCTTTCAGACAGCCTTCGGCGACGCCGCCGGCGACGCGCGCCTGCAGGTCGTGCCCTCCACCGATCCCGCCTTCGGCGACTTTCAGTGCAACGACGCCATGTCGCTGGCCAAGCGCCTGCGGCTGGCGCCGCGCGTCATCGCGCAGCGCATCGTGGACGCGCTCGATGCCGGCCAGGCTCCGGCCACCGCCACCATCGCCGGTCCCGGCTTCATCAACCTGACCGTCTCTCCCGGCTGGCTGGCCGCCAGACTCGCCGACCCGTCCGCCGCCGGCCTGCCCGACCTGGGTGGAGGACGCACGGTCGTGCTCGACTACTCCAGCCCCAACGTCGCCAAGCCGATGCACATCGGTCACATCCGCTCGACCATCATCGGCAACTCCCTCGACCGCCTCCACCGCGCGCTCGGTTACCGCGTCATCGCCGACAATCACCTCGGCGACTGGGGCACCCAGTTCGGCATCCTGATCATGGGCTACCGCACTTTTCTCAGCGACGCCGAACGCGACGGACTGACCGTCGAGTTGCTCGAACAGGCCTACGTCAAGAGCTACAACCGCACCAAGGAGGACGGCGCCTGGCTGGACACCTGCCGCGCCGAACTGGTCAAGCTGCAGCAGGGCGACCCCGATAACCGCGCGATCTGGCGCCGCTTCATCGAGATCAGCCTGCGCGAGTTCGAGCGTATTTATAGCCGCCTGGATGTGCGCTTCGACCTGGTTCGCGGCGAGAGCTACTACAACGACATGCTGCCGGGCGTGGTCGCCGACCTCGAGGCGCGCGGCCTGGCGAAGGAGAGCGAGGGCGCCACGGTGGTGCCGCTCGAGGAAGAGGGCATGCCGGTCTGCATCGTGCGCAAGACCGACGGCGGCTTCAACTACGCCACCACCGACATCGCCACCGTCCGCAGCCGCGTCGCGGAGTTCGACCCCGCGCGCATCGTCTACGTCACGGACGAGCGCCAGCAGCTTCATTTCCGCCAGTTCTTCGCCGTCTGCCGCAAGCTGGGCATCGCCACGCCGCTCGAACACGTCTGGTTCGGGCTGATGCGCCTGCCCGAAGGCGCCATCTCGACGCGCGAGGGCAACGTCATCCGTCTCGACGCGCTGCTGGACGAGGCCGAGCGCCGGGCGCTGGCGATCATCGGCGAATCCTCGCCGGAGATGGACGCGGCGCAGCAGCGCGCGCTGGCGCGCGACATCGGCATCGGCGCGGTCAAGTACGCCGACCTCAGCCACGACCCGCAGAACCTGATTGTCTTCACCTGGGAGCGAGCCCTGGCGCTGGACGGCAACTCCGGCCCATATCTCCAGTACGCCCATGCCCGCATCCGCAGTCTGCTCGACAAGTACCGCGAAGCCTTCCCGGGGCGCGACCCGGCGGACGCTCCGCTGTTGCTGGAAGAGGCCGCCGAGAAGCAGTTGGCGCTGCACATCCTGCGCTATCCCGCCGCGGTCGTGCGCGCCGCCGAGAACTTCAAGCCCAGCATGCTGGCCGATTACCTTTTCGCGCTGGCGCAGTTATACAGCAGTTTCTACCAGCGCTATCCCATCCTCAAGGCGCCCGAGGCGGTGCGCGACAGCCGCGCCCATCTGTGCGTCCGCGTCGCGCAGCTCCTGCGCGACGGGCTGGGGCTGCTCGGTATCGCCACGCCTGACCGCATCTAGCCATGTCCGCCGCCCGTTCCAGTGCCGACACGCGCCCCGAGGCCGAAGCGGACTGGCAGGCGCAGACGGTCTGGGTAGCCGCGGCCGCGGCCGGCGACGGCACGCCGCGCATGGCGACCTTCCCGCCCAAGCAGCCCGCGCGCGAGCGCTTTCTGATCTGCAATCGCCCTGAACTGCTGGCGGAGTTGCTGCAGGAGAGCCCTGAAGCCGCCGGTTGGCAGGTCGTGCCCATTGCCGAGCTGCATCGCCTGCTGCGTCCCGAGGCTTCCGCCGAGAGTGTCGCCGAGATGATGGAAGCGTCGGCAGAGTCTCGGCAACGCCGCGAATCAGGGGTCAGGGCGTCAGGGCTCAGGCAGACCCTGCCTCCTGAACCACGAACTCTGAACCCTACGCAAGCACAGACGGGAGGTTTGGAGCGCGCGTCTCCGGACGCGGTGGCCGATGGCGAGGCGCCGGAACAGTCTCTCTGGCGCCTCTGGGAGGGACTCTCCGCCGATCTGGCGGCGCTGCCGCTTTGGGCGCTGGAAACCGCCGGCGCGATCTACCGGGAGTTGGAGGAGGAACCGCTCGCGCGACTGCTGGGTCATTTCGCGGCGACGGCGCGTCGGCGCGCCGGCCAGGAGACCGCCTGGATCACCAGCTTTCCGGCCACCGTCAAGCGCGTCGAACGGCCCGACCCTCCGGCGCTCGCCGATTGCACCGCGCTCGACCCGGATGAAGTCGCCGCCCTGCTCGCGCCCGGCGGCGCGCTGGCGCGCCTGGTGCCGGACTACGAGCCGCGCCCCGGACAACTCGCCATGCTGCGCGCCGTGGTGGAAGCCTTCAACGGCGGACGCCACCTGCTGGCCGAGGCCGGCACGGGCGTCGGCAAGAGCCTGGCCTACCTGTTGCCGGCCGCGCTGTGGGCGCGTCTGAACGATACGCCGGTGGTGATCAGCACCAACACCCGCAATCTGCAGAACCAGCTTGTCGAGAAGGACCTGCCCGTCGTGCAGCGGCTGCTCGCTTCACTGCCGGCGCACGGCGGCGGCGCGCCGCACCCCCTGCGCGCGGCGCTGATCAAGGGGCGCTCCAACTACCTGTGCCTGCGCCGCTTCGGCGCCCTGCTCGAACAGGGGCAGTTCGACCTGACGCGCCAGGAATTGCGCCAATTCGCGCGCGCCGTCTGCTGGTCGGCGCGCACCCGCAACGGCGATCTGGACGACCTGACCGGCGGCGCGGGCGTCGAACCGGCCTTCATGGCGCTGCTCAGTTCGCTCGCCGAAGACTGCAACGGCCGCGCCTGCCGCGCCTATCGCCGATGCTTCCTGCAGAAGGCCCGCGAGGCGGCCCTGCGCGCCGACCTGATCGTCGCCAACCACGCCCTCGTTTTCGCCGAGATGGGCACGGGCGGCATCGCCCTGCCAAAGCACGCGCAACTGGTCCTGGACGAAGCCCACAACCTGGAGGAAGCCGCCACGCGCCACTTCTCGGCCGAGTGTTCGCCGGCGCGGCTCAAGACGCTGCTGCGCCGGCTGGCGTCGGGGCACGGATCGCGGCGCGGTGGTCTGCTGGAGACGCTGCGGCGCCGCGCGGCGGGCGGAGCGATCGGCGGCGGCGACACCCGGCAGGGCGATCTGCGGCGCGCCGTGCGCGAAGCGCTGGCCGGAACGGACGATCTGCGCGACGCCGGCAAGCTGCTCTTCCAGGCGCTCTACCGGCTGTTGCCGGCCAACGGCGAGGCCCGGCGTTACACCGAGAAGTCCGCCGCTGACGAACAAAGCGCCGCGGCGTGGCGCGCGGTTCGTGAGGCGCAGACGGCCTTCGCGGCCGTGATGACCCGTCAACTCGCCGCGCTGAAGACACTGGCGGACACGCTGCTGCAAGGCCGTGAGGATGAGCTCAACCTGATGGTGGATGATGCCGCCGACATCGCCGGCATGGTGCAGGCGTTGAGCGCCTTTGCGGCCGATACCGAAATGGTGCTGGCCGGAGCGAACCCCGAAGCGGTCTTCTGGGTGCAACGCGCGCGCGCCCGCGAACCGCTGGGCGAAGCCTGGGCGGCGCCGCTACGGATTGGTCCGCGCCTGGCGGCGGAGCTCTACGAACAGCGCCAGAGCGTCATCTTCAGCTCCGCCACCTTGAGCGTGGGAGGGAGCTTCCGCTACATAGGCGAACGTCTGGGCCTCGACCTGATCGAACCGGAGAGGTTGCACACCTGCATCGCGCCCAGCCCGTTCGATTATGTGCGCCAATGCGCCCTGCTGGCGCCTTCCTATCTGCCGGAACCGAACGCCGACGAGCCGGCCTACGTCGAGGAACTGTCCCAACTGCTGCGCCGCGTCGCGTTGCTGCTGCACGGGCGCACGCTGGCACTCTTCACCAGTTACGACATGCTGCGCCAGTGCGCCAGTCGTCTGGAGACGCCGCTCAAGGAAGCCGGCATCCGGCTGCTGTCGCAGGGCGAGAGCGGTTCTCGCGACCAGATCACGCGCATCTTCCGGCGCGGCGACCGCTGCGTCCTGCTGGGCACGCACTCTTTCTGGGAAGGCGTGGACGTGGTGGGCGAGGCGCTCTCGTGCGTGGTGTTGGCGCGGCTGCCGTTCACGTCGCCGGCTGAGCCGATCTTCAGCGCGCGTTGCGAGGGGCTGGAGCGTGACGGGGGCTCGTCATTCGGCGCGCTGGCGCTGCCGGCGGCGGTGCTGCGCCTGCGTCAGGGCTTCGGCCGCCTGATTCGCCACCGTCATGATCGCGGCCTGGTGATCGTCGCCGACACGCGCCTGCTGACCAAGAGCTACGGTGCAGTCTTCCGTCGCAGCCTTCCCTGCCCCACCATCGCCTGCCCAGACGCCGCCACGGTGCTGGAGCGCGCCGGCGCTATGCTGGCCTGATCGCGCCCGGTTGGTGAATGCCCGATATTGCGGACGTTATGTCAATTATTGTCTTTTGCGTCAGACATTATTTGCAGGTCCCTTCGATGGCCAGCGGTTGGTCGCCCACCCGGGCAAT
>JAQULY010000334.1 GCA_028718445.1 Kiritimatiellia bacterium | reverse complement strand
CTGGACGGGGCCTGGCGCTTCAGGTTTTGCGGCTTTCGATGCTCCTGACGGGGAAGTCAAGTTCATGATCAAGCTGGACACGCAGGATCCCTCGTCGGCGAACTGGACCGTGAGCTTCTTCGCGAATGGCGTGTGGTTGCGGGGGCCGGTGGCCTTCGGCGTGGCGGCACCCATTCACTACGTCGGCTTCTCCAAGTACATGATGGCCGCCGGCACGATCGACGACTTCCAGCTCGAGCGGCAGGCCAAGGGCACCGTCGTGATAATCCACTGATCGTCAAGATGAAGTCTACATTGGTCCCCCGCAAACTGCGCTGCGAGTATCTCGTCAATCCCCTGGGCATCGACGTGCTGCAGCCGCGGCTGAGCTGGATTGTCGAAAGCGACGAGAACGGCCAGGCGCAGAGCGCCTACCAGATCACGGCGGCCACGTCGGCGGCGTCCCTGGCAGCGGGCCGGCCGGATCTCTGGGACAGCGGCAAGGTCGTTTCCGGCGAGACCGCGCACATCCCGTACGCCGGCCGCGGACTCCGCGGCGGCCAGCGTGTGTTCTGGCAGGTCCGGGTCTGGGACCGGGACGGCAACGCCGCCGCCGCTTCGGAATCCGCCTGGTTTGAGATGGGGCTGCTGGAGCCCTCGGACTGGCAAGCGCAGTGGATCATCCCCGCGGCGGACTGCGGCGGGAGCAAGAGCCCCCTGTTCCGCAAGTCGTTCAGCGTGAACAAGCCGGTCGCCTCGGCGCGGTTGTATGTCTGCGGCGTTGGCATCTACGACGCCAGCCTCAACGGCCAACCGGTCAGCGACCAGGTGATGAATCGCCAGGAAAGCGTCCTGCCGGAACGCCTGCTCTATGACACCTTCGACGTCACCGCGCTGCTCGCGGACGGATGCAACGCCATCGGCGCGATCCTCTATCCCGGCTGGTGGGGGCAGGGCGAAATCGGGGATCCCGTGGAGAACGTGAAGCTGACAGTGGCGCGGGACCATGCCTGCATGCTGATTGCGCAGTTGGACATTCATTACACCGACGGCTCCCGTGACGTCATCGGCAGCGACGCGTCCTGGGAGAGCGCGGAGAGCTGGCTGGAACCGCTCTCTTACTTCGGGCATCACTACCATTTCCGCGGAGAGACCGGCGATGGCGCGCGGCGCCTGGCGCTGGCCGGATGGGACACGGCCTCCGCGGACGTTTCCGGCTGGGCTCCGGCCCGAACGGTGCCGTCGCCGACCCGGAGTCTTGCCGCGCGCATGATCGAGCCCAACCGGGTTGTGAAGCGTCTGCCGCCGCTATCCAGCCGCCCGATCGCCAGGAACCGCGAGTGGCTCGAAGGCATGTTGTTCGCGAGTTGGAGGAAGAACTGGGGCGGGGATGTCGATGCCGTATACAGGCATGCGCGCGAGGCCGGCACGGCGGCGCCACTGCCCGGCGCGCCGTTCCTCGGCGGCGTGGAGTACGACTTCGGCGTGAAGACCTCGGGCTGGTACCGGCTGCAGGTGTCCGGCACGAAAGGCGATTGCATCAGCGTACTCGGGCTCGATACGTGGCGGCTCAGCGGCGCACCGCACGAGGAGATCCGGCTGTGCTCCGCGCACCGTGTGTTCCGTCATCTGCCGGTGCTGTTCTTCGGCAAAGGGCCGGCGCCGGCAATCGAGCGGGTCGAGGCGCTCGCCATCCAGAACGACCTTCGCGCCGCCGGTCGTTTCGCCTGCTCGGACCCGGGACTGAACCGGATTCACGATGTCTCCATGCGCACCCTGGCCACTTCAACTCTGCGCGGCTTTCTCATGGATTCCTACCGCGAGAGACTCGGCACCTTCTTCTACAACGTCTGCGAGGACTTCTTCCACGGCTTCGACCTCGGCGCCTTTATGACCAAGTGGCTGGCCGACTACCGGCATCTGCAGTCGGCCGACGGCTACACCAACAGCGGCGCGCCCATCGCCTACGGCTATGCCGCCTTTTCCACGGGACACATGGCGCTGAGTCCTCTGCCCTGGCAGATGCTGCTGCACTACGGCGACACCCGGGCGTTGAAGGAAAACTATCCGGCCCTGAAAAGTTTTCTCGACTTCTGCTTCCGCCAGGAGGGTCGCTTCAGTTGGCAGGGGCCGAAGGGCGATGCCGATTTCTACGCGCACTACAACCGCCCCGGGGACGAATGCGTGCCCGATCTGAAGGCGGACGGACGGGGGTTTCACTCGCCGCTGGTGGGCGACCTGGTGGACACCCTGATGCTGATCGACGTACTGGACCAGGCGATCGCCCTGGCCGGGATCATGAACGATCCGGCGGCGGCCGCCGGGTATACCGAGCGGCGGCGGCGGTTGGTCGAGAAGGCGAACCGCCCGGAATTCCTGGAACGCTCCCGCGGCATTTACGGGCACGAGCCCGCCAGCGGCTACCTCTACGGCGACATGGGCTGCCAGGCCATGGCCCTGGCGCTCGGCATCGTGCCGGAGGAGATCCGGCCCAGGGCGGAGACCTGGCTGCTGTACGATATCCAGGTGAAGCGAGGCGGCCATCACAACACAGGGTTCACCGGCAGCTACTTCCTCTTTCGGGCGCTGATGCGGATGAACCGGCCGGACGTGGCCTGCACGCTGATCGGACATCCGGTGGCGCCTAGCTGGGCCACAGCCGTCGAGATGGGCGACACCATGATGAACGAGTTCTGGGGCAATCCGTCCGCCTTCATCGGCTCGCAGGGCGGCTCGCCGCACCCCGGCCTGTGCTGCGCCGCCTTCTGGTTCTACCAGGCTCTGGGCGGCATCCGGCCCGATCCCGAGAAGCCCGGTTACCAACGCGTCGTCATCCGGCCGCAGATCGCGCGGACCCTCGACTGGGTACGGGCGGAGTACGACTCCATCCGCGGCACGGTGGCCAGCCATTGGACACTAGCCGGCGACCGTCTGACACTGACCGTGACGATCCCCGCCAACGTTACGGCGGTCGTGCACGTGCCGGCAGACCCGGCGCGGCGCGTGCAGGCGCCGGAAGGGACAATCTGCCGCCTGTTGCGAAGAGAGCGGGACGCGGCGGTCTTCGAAGTTGGCTCGGGCGCGCATCGGTTCGAGAGCGTCCTGGCGCCGCAGGACGATCGTCCGCCGGAGATCCCGCCCGAGCCGGTGTCGGCCTTCAAGCGCGCCTGGCGGGTCAGCAATCTCGTCGAGGAACAACTGCCCGGCGGTGCCACTCCGAAGATCGAGTGGACGCCCATGACCTTTGCCAGCGACTTCATTGACTTCTACTCGCTCTACGGCCTGAAGGGCGGCACGGTCTATGCCGAAGGCGAGATCGAGGCGCCGTGCGACATGAAGACCCTGCTGCTGCTGGGGCCGGACGGGCCGTGCAAGGTGTGGCTCGACGGTAAACCGGTGGGCGAGGCGCACGACGTCATTAATCCGGCGCTGCCCGACAAGGTACAGATGGCGGTCGCGCTCCCCAAGGGCCGCCACACGTTGACCATGGCCTTCGACCGCCGCGGCGGTAATGGCTGGGGATTCCATGCCCGCTTCCGGCGCCTTGATGCCACCGCGGCTGATCAGGCGGTGCCGGTGGTGGACTGCTGAATGTGTACAACCAACAATGGAGGGCAAACCAGATGGACCTAACAAAGAGCGCGAACATGCGTCCACCACTCCTGACTGTGCCGGCCGGCATGCTGGCGCTCGTGCTGGGCTGCGCGTCAAGCATCAATGCTCAGAACGCCGTGCTCCACAGCGACGACTTCGAGGATCGGCCCGAGGTCAACGTTCAGGTGCGCGCAGCGAACCAGCCCTATACCGTCCGGACCATAGGCCTCACGCAGGAGAAAGCCCACAGCGGCAAGACCAGTGTCAAGATTGACCTCAAGGGCATGCATGGCTTGGAGGTGCAACTGGCGCCACGCACGACCGCCAAGCCGGTCGTGGAATATGGCTCCATCGGATCGGCCGGAGCGTTCAGCCTGCCGGGTCTGGATTTACCGCTCCAACGCGACCGGGGCTATCTGCTCGAAGTCTGGGTTTGGGTGGAACGAGTCGACGGTGTGGTCCGGATTTGCGTCGAGAACGTGACCGATTCGCCCTACGGCACGGTGACCGATTCCCAGATCGTGGGCGCCACCATCTCCAAGCCCACCGGTGAGTGGGTCAAGATCGAGCAGGAACTGACCGCTTCGCTGCTGGAACAGAAGGACGCCGCCGGTGACAAGATTGACGGCCTCCGGCTCAACGCCGTCCACCTGTCAATCTACCTGCCGTGGAGTGGGGAGGTGACGGCGTATGTTGACGACGTCTCCATCCGCGAAATGCCGCCGGCGGACATCGCCGCCTGGCGGCAGAAGGATCCGGCATTGTTGCAGCCGCCCGACCCGCCCTTCGCGCGCATCCCGGAGGTCGAGGATCTCTTTGTCTGGGGCGTCTATGGGGCCATGCAGGACCCCGGATACGTCTTTGACGATCCCCTTGACAACACCAAGGACCAACGACTGCAACAGATCGAACAGGTGCGGAAGGCGGCCGACTGGCGCCTGCTGGACCTGCGCCGACACTACTGCAACGTGCTCGTGCAGGGCGGTGGGATGCTGTTTCCCCGGGCCGGGCAGTCGTCCTACGACTACGTGAAGTTCTGTCTCGACCGGGCGGCGGAGTACGGCATCCGCTTCGCTCCCTCCACCTACATCAGTCGTCACTATGACAAGGAGGCTACGGAAGCCCAGGCTGAAGCGGCGATGCGCAAGGCGGCCGGCATGTTCGGGAACCACCCCGGCCTGCTCGCCTACTGGCTGGTGGACGAGCTGAATGGCGACGCGGCGCCGGATTTCTTCTGGGGCAAGCGGCTGATGGAGACGCTGGACCCGCGGCGCCCCAGCCTCTGCTCTATGAACTCCATCGACGACATCAAGTCTTTCGCCGGCATTCTGCCCCTCGTGTGCATTGACTATTATCCGATCAGTCCTGTGCCCAAGGCCGACCGCGGCGCATGGGGCATCGGGGACAGCGTCCGCTATGCGCGAACCCTCGGCGCCCGTCGGATCTGGCTCTACACCCAGGCTTTTGGAGCCTCGAGTTGGCGGCCGCCATCGGCCGCCGAGTTTCGTCTGCAGCTTTTCGCCGGACTGGCGGAGGGGGCGTCCGGTTTTCTGTCCTATGCTTATCTGCAGGGACCGGCCTGGATGGGCGTCCCTTCCGAAAATGGGAACATGGTCGATCCCTACGGAAACCCCACTGCGCTTTATGACGAGATGAAACGGCTGGGGCCTTTCTTCCGCTCGGCGGGGGCGCTGCTGGTCGGAGCCCAGCGACTGCCGGAGGCGGAAGCCTCTTTCAGCACGGACGGGATTTTCGATCGCATCGTCTCCAACGTCGGGCGGGTGCGGCCCGCGGCAATTGCCCGGGCGTTCCGAGATGCGCGCCGTGGCGTGCGCTATGTCGTCGCCCACAACAACACGACCGGCTACAGCATCGGCGGGACCGTGCGCGTGTCGGGGACAGGCCCAGACGATCGGGTGCTCGACCTCTTCGCGCTACGCGAGATTCCGGCCTCCGATAGCGGTTTCGACATGTTGCTCGAGCCCGGCGATGGCAGGCTCTACGCCGTCGGGAACACACAGACGCTCGCGGCGGTGCGCGGCGAAGTTCTCAGGAACCGCATCGCCATCGAGCGGGACCTCCTGGAACTCGAAATTCGCGTGGCCGGGAAGATGGGCGCGGACACGGCCGCGGCGAAGGCGGCCCTGGCCGAAAGCGATGATCTGGCGGCCAAGCCAGACTCACTGGTTCAGGCGTTGGAAAAGGCGCTCTCCGGCCTCGATGCCGTGGCCGCGGCCAACCTCGCCGGGCCGCACTACGCGAGCGTGCTGGCGCCGCTGGAGAGGACACGGACAGCGCTCGGACGGATCAACGCGATGATGAATGGGAGGATGGCGGGCGCGCTGCCGGCTGATGCTCCGGAACTGAAACCGCTCGCCGAGACAATGCGCGGGCTATCCCGACGGTTCTATGACGTCCAGTACAGGATCGATGGCGCCGGCCCGGCGAAACTCGTGCCCGATGTCTCCTCCCTGGTCGCGGACGTCCTCGCCTTCGAGCGTTCAGCCAGAGTGACACTGGGATTGTAAGACGAAGAGAAGATGCTTGACCGTACACTTCCTCGCCTGACTCCGTGAGACAGCACTCCAGATCACAGAGCGAGGGTGTTGGCGCTGCCCGTCAGCGTCCCGGCGGCGGCTCCTGAACCGGACGAAGCACCCGCACCCTGTAGAGAGCAGTTCAACTGCTTCGCAATTGAACCGCTCTTGTGTAAGTGCTTGCAGGACAGGCGGTTGCGCATACGCGAGGCTTTCGGGGAGCCTGCACCACATTGGTGAATAGGCTGATTGGCGTTGTACGGGAGCGTCTGCCGTCTCGTTCCGTTGGCGCGTATTGTTCCGCTAGCGTATTACGCGGCGTCAACCCCAACC
>JAQULY010000333.1 GCA_028718445.1 Kiritimatiellia bacterium | reverse complement strand
TTCGGGTAATGGGCCACCCATCAAACAGTAGGAGTGGGATAGGGGTGCGAGTGAGGTGCATGTGAGCAGGAGCGATTTGCTGACCGTGCTATGAGGGTGTGGAGGCGTAGCACGTAAGCGGCGCGGATCGGGCCGGAAAGCCGGCGCGTGATCATGGGCCGGCTGCGGCGTCACTGGGAGCGGCGCAACCGCGAGGTTGGCGCCGCCCCCGCTTGCTTGCATCCGACCCATGCTGACGCGCCGTTTTCCGGTAACCCCGATCCGCGCCGCGCTTGCCCCCGGCGGCGGGACGCGGGTACTTCGTCCGGTTCAGGAGCCGCCGCCGGGACGCTGACGGGCAGCGCCAACACCCTCGATCTGTGTTCCGAAGTGCTGTCTCACGGAGTTAGGCGCTGTTACAGGTCTCTCACGCTCACATGCACCCCACTCGCGCTCCCGTCTCAACGACCCATTGCCGCCTCTGAACTGCGAGAGTTGCAGTTCCCTCTGCCGCCCACCCATGCTCTTGCCTCTGCCCTGAACGTGCAGGTGTCGGCGGCACAGGCACTGGACTCCCGCAGTGTGGGGCTTTCCCTGTCTGGGGTTTCACCTTGCCCAGTCAGCCAGTTTTCTTCACTATTTACATTGACGTGAGAATCGTCCGAAACGGCTCAATCACTTGGAGGCAGGGAAGATGAAGCGACTCCATGTGTTGGTGGTGGTGATGGCGTTATCTATATGCGCCATCCCATTTCGGGCTCAGCTCCGGCACCCTGTTGTGGCAATCATCAAGTTCGTGAAAGGGAAGAAAACTGTCGGTGATCGTGTGTCCCAGTACGGGAACGCAGTCCATACGCGCCTTGCGCCGCTGTTCGCCAGCGTAAAGGTCGCATATCCTCCTCGTCGTGTCACCCTCGTCGGCCTGAAGTCTGAGCGAAGGTTTCAAGTTTGGGTATCAGGGGATGACGGCAAATGGACCCATCTGTGCGACTACCCTATCCTCGGCATGAGCGGAGTGCTCGGCCCGAAACTGAGAGAAGGTGACATGCAGGTGCCGGAGGGTCTCTACAAACTGGAGTCCTTGAACCCAAACAGCCTTTATCACTTGGCGCTACGCGTGAACTACCCGAACTCTCAAGACAGACTCTGGGGCAAACAGGACGGCAGATCGGAACTTGGGTCGGACATTATGATCCACGGGAAGACTTGTTCAATCGGTTGCCTCGCCATGGGCGACCAGGCGTCAGAGGATCTCTTCGTCCTCGCCGCCGACACAGGGATCGACAACGTATCCATCATCCTTTCTCCCGTGGACTTCCGAACACAGCGGTTGCCTGCACAGATGGCACCCCTGCCGCCTTGGTCTGTTGACTTGTATGAGACGATCAAGAAGGAACTGCAGAAACTGGAAACGCCACACTGAGAGGGGCTCACGCGCTAACGCGCGGTGAAACCCTTCGATGGTCGATTTTACCGAATCGGAATGATTTGCCGTATGACATTCTCGGTCATCATCCCCGCGCATAACGAAGCAACGTGTCTGCCGTCGTGCCTGGCAGCAGTTGCAGAAGCTGCGAAGTGCCATGGAGCGAGCACGGAGATCATTGTGGTACTGAACCGATGCACTGATGACACGGAACAGATCGCGCTCAATCACGGCGCGAGGATTGTTCGAGAGGATAGGCGCAATATTGCGGCCATTCGCAATGCGGGAGTTCGTGCCGCCGGCGGTGACGTGGTGGTGACTGTTGACGCCGACAGTAACGTTTCGAGGAACCTCTTAGCCGAGATCGAAACGGTGTTAGCTTCGGGGAAGTGCGTTGGCGGGGGCATCAACATTCGCTTCGAAAGAATGTCGCTGGGAATTGCAGTATCCTGGGCACTTTTGTCACTCGCTTTGTTCTTTACCCGGCTATCTGGCGGAGTCTTCTGGTGCCGTCTCGACGACTTTCGAGCGATTGGCGGCTTCGATGAAAGCTTGTCGTTTGCCGAGGATATGGATTTTGCACGACGGCTTCGTGCCCATGGTCGCAAGAACGGCCGGCAATTCAGGAGACTGCCGCACGCCCATATTGTCACTTCATGCAGGAAATTCGATCGGTTCGGCGATTGGTTTGTCCTAAGGCAGATCTTCTTTGGCAGCAGGGAGATACGGAACGGATTGCGCGGAACCTCCACGACGTTCCAGGATCGCGTCTTCTATGACTTCAACTTGACCCAACCGGACGGTGCAGGATTGCCAGGTTCACATGGCTCGTGAATACGGCGGCTGAGTGTGCGCGTTTGCGTGCTGGCGAGATGCAGAAGACAATATTCACCATGTTTTCCGCTAATGTAATCTCCATCACGCGATACCACTTACGGATTCACGCTGCCGCCCACTCGGTTCCACGCAGTCAATTTCTGCTGTTGAATTCTTCGAAAGAGATTGCTACATTCTTTTCGTCGAGAGGAGGAGATCGTCATGCTGGCCATAAAACCCATTTCTGAACTCAGGAACTACAATACCGTCTTGCGCGACGTCACGGCGGACACGCCGGTCTTTCTGACCAAGAACGGGCGTGGGCGCTTTGCCATCGTTGATATCCGCGCATACGAACGGCTGCACACCGAACTGCAACTCATGTCGAACTTGGCCGATGGAGAGGAGTCCGCCCGGAAAAGCGGATGGGTTTCCATGGCTTCCGCGAAGAAAAGACTCGTGGACTAGCCATGTTTGCCGTTCGGTTCACACCGCAGGCCGTTGCCGATCTAGAGGAGATCAAGCGGTACATTTCGGACGACTTGTCAAATCCGCAGGCCGCAGCGGATCTTGTCGCGTTTGTCTTTAGTAGGATTCGGGGGCTTGTCTCCCTACCGCGGACAGGTGCGCGCCTGAGAACCGAAATCTCCATGCTGAGAGTCTATCGGTTCATCCAGTGCAAGAACTACCTCGTGTTCTACCGGATAGAGAAGCAGAGTGTTTCTGTCATTCGTATTCTGTACGCGAGAAGAGACTATCTAGGATTGCTTGCGCCGGGCAAGAAGGACAACGACGACGGCTAACGCAACCCGTTGTCCTCTCGCAGTGGGGAGTTGTCGCCCAGTTTGGGTTTTGTCCTTGCCCAGTCAACCAGTTTTCTTCACTATTTACGCCGACGTGAAGATAGCACGAAACAGTGCAAATGCCGGTTCGATAGAGAACATGAGCCACAGCGCACTTCTCACAATTCTGGCGACAATCCTGCTGATTTCAGGATGTGCCACGCAGCCGCGATGGGATCGGTACGAGCTTTGTTTCGGGCTCACGCAAGACGCCGGACAAACCAGAATCTCAGACCAGCAATGGCGGCAATTCCGGGATGAGGAGATACTACCTCGATTTCCGGACGGGGTCACTCTTTACGATGCGCAAGGATACTGGCGCAATGGAACAAACACATACTCAGAGCCTTCCATGGTACTGATGGTGGTGGCTCCTGTTGACATACGGACAGCGAGGAAGATGGCTGACATCGCCAAAGCCTACAAGAAGCAGTTCCATCAGGAATCCGTTCTTCAGATCCGATCACGGGTTAGAGTCGAGTTCAATGAATGAATATGTCCGCACGGAGGATGCGAGCCATGCATGCTGAGTGCTCAAGTATGAAGCCAAGCACCTCACAAACTGTCATCCGCATAGCCTTCCTGGGCTTGGCGGCTACGACCCTTACCGGCTGGATCTCGCCACCGATCGCGCTGGCCGCTGGGCTGGTCTTTGCCCTGACGCTTGGCAATCCGGTTCCAGACACCAGCCACAAAGCCTCAAAGCTACTCCTTCAATGGTCTGTGGTCGGCCTTGGTTTCGGTATGAACCTGCCGGCTGTGTGGAGTGCAGGCAAGACCGGTTTCGGGTTTACGGTGGCAACTATCTGGGGGACGCTGCTCATCGGTTACCTGCTGGGCCGTTATCTGAAAGTAGAATCGCAAACCTCCACGCTTGTTTCTGTCGGC
Organism: Kiritimatiellia bacterium; assembly: GCA_028718445.1. Lineage (GTDB taxonomy): Bacteria > Verrucomicrobiota > Kiritimatiellia > RFP12 > JAAYLN01 > JAQULY01. Next base: position 2,503 of record JAQULY010000333.1, on the reverse strand, counting down.
ACATCGATCTGCGGTGGCAGCGCAATTGCAGCCGTAGGCGCGGTGCTCGAAGCGGATGCCCGCGCCATGTCGGTATCACTCTGCACCGTTTTTGTGCTCAACGCCGTGGCCCTGTTCATTTTCCCTCCTCTTGGTCATGCTCTCGGGATGGACCAGTCACATTTTGGACTGTGGTCGGCCATCGCAATACACGACACCAGTTCCGTAGTGGGAGCGGCGGCGAAGTATGGTGAGGAGGCGTTGAACATTGCCACCACCGTAAAATTGTCCAGAGCTCTATGGATCGTCCCCATCGCGCTGGGGTTGGCCTTACTCAAACATCGGAGTGCGACGAAGGTCAAGTTGCCTTGGTTCATCTTCGCCTTTCTGGCCGCCGCATGCATTCGCACTCTCTGGCCTCATGGCGAAATCGCTTATGACGCCATCAAACATGGCGCGCGGCTGGGGCTGACGCTCACACTGTTTCTGATCGGGGCCGGCTTGTCGCGAAGCGCGCTCAAGACCGTCGGCATACGCCCGATGATCCAAGGAGTTTTGCTTTGGATCGTGGTGTCTATGGCAGGACTCGTGGCAGTGCAATGCCTGCTGCATTAATAGTCTGGGTGTTTCCGAAGGTTCGCGAAGGAGGTCCCGAATGCCGAGCGCGGTTTTCGATTACACCGCCAGTCTCTCTGCGGCGCGTGAAACCCACGGCGGTTATCGTCTTGACTCGCACTGGAGCGAACGGCACCTGCAATGCGTCTGGTCCGACCGCGCCTTGCGCCCCGCACTGCTCGTGACGGATGCCGGCGAGAACGTGGAAGTCGCCGAGGCCGGGCGCTGGAATCTCGAGGCCGGCCCCGACTTTCTCGATGCCGTGCTGCTGGTAGGCGCCGAGCGCAGACGGCTGGCGGGCGACGTCGAGGTGCACATCCGTCCCTCCGACTGGACCCAGCACCGGCACGCGGCCGATCCGCGTTATGCGCGCGTGGTCGCGCACGTCACCTTTTTCCCGGGCGCATTGCCGGACGCGGCACTGCCCGCCGGCGCGTTGCGGATCGCGCTGCGCGACGCGCTGCTGACGCGTCCCGCCTTCAGTTTCGACGACATTGACCTGAGCGCCTACCCGCATGCCGTGATCCCCGCCACGCCACGCCCCTGTTCCGCCGCCCTGGGCAGCGACCCGACGCGCTGGCGCGCCCTGCTGTATGCCGCCGGGCTGCACCGGCTCGATCTGAAGACGCGTCGCCTGACCGCGCGTGTCGAGCGCTCGCACAACTCGCGGCAGGTCCTGTATGAAGAGGTCATGGCCGCCCTGGGATACAAGCAGAACACCGGCGTCTGCCGGCGGCTGGCCCAGGCGCTGCCGCTGTCGGCCTGGCCGGCTTCCGAAGCGCCGCTGACGCACTATGCGCGCCTGCTGGGTCTGGCGGGATTGCTGCCACCGCCGGACGCCGCCGAAGACGGGGCCGCGCGCCTGTGGCTGCGCCATCTCTGGGATCTCTGGTGGCGCCATCCAGCGCCGCCGCCCGCGCCGCCGTTGGTCTGGCACCTGCACGCCTTACGGCCCTCCAACCATCCTGCCCGGCGGCTTGCCGCCGCGGCGGCGTTGTTTGGCGGAGGCCAGGAACTGGAGGAGATCTGGCGCGACTTGCCGCTGGAGTCGCCCGTCACCTGGTTCGCCACCGTGCGCCGGCGGCTGATCCGGCGCACCCGCATGCGGGAATGGGAGCGTCGTCAGATGCTGACCGGTCCGGAGGGCGGCCCCGCAGGCGCGCTGATCGGCGAGTCACGCGCTGCCGCGATCGTAACCAACGTGCTGGTGCCGTTTGTCGGCGCCACCGCGCAGTTGCCGGAGCCTTTTTTCGCGGCCCTGCCGCCGGAGACGGTCAGCGCGCCCATGCGCGCCACCGCCGCGCACCTTTTCGGGCGCGACCACAATCCCGCGTTGTACGCCGGCCACGGGCTGCTGCAGCAGGGACTGCTGCAAATCTACGCCGATTTCTGCCTGAACGCGCGCGATGGCTGTGCCAACTGCCGGCTGGCCGCCAACCTGGAGGGCGGCGACCAGGAGTTGGGCAGCAAGGGATAAACTAGCACGCGACGCGTAACTCAAAACAAGCCGGGCGGAGCCCGCAGGCTCCGCCCGTCGTTAACCAACGCATTTTGCGTCCGGATTACTCTCCGTACACAACGCAGCGATAGGTGCCGATGATGCCGAGGATATTATCGGCTTCCCAGTCCACGTAGTGGATCTTGGTGATCCGGCCTGCGCGCACGGCGGTGTCCACGCTGGCATCGCCCACTGCCACCATGCCGAAATACGACTTGCATTCCGACACGCCCCTCTTGAGCGCGCTGCGCGGCACCACACCGTCGCCGCCCGCCGCGGGCAACTTGACCTGCGTAACCAATGTCCCGATCGGCAGTGGCGACGCGCAACCGGCCACCAGCAGGGCCGCCGCCATAACTGAGGCTCCTATTGTCAGCTTCTTCATATCTTATCTCCATTACGTCCCGGCCA
>JAQULY010000332.1 GCA_028718445.1 Kiritimatiellia bacterium | reverse complement strand
TATTGGGTCCACGGTCTTTTGGCTGGCAAGCCTTTCGGGGTTGTCATAAAATGAGCGCCCAAAACTGACCTAGGGAACGCCGATGCGAGCATGTGGTGGCGGGCCGGCGTGGCAACAGGGCATGGCTACGAGGGAGGTTGAGGCGATGGCGCCTTGGACCGCCGCCAGGCAGGCGAAAGCAGGTTAACCGATATGACGAAAAGCGTAATCATCCGCGCCGTGGGCGCAGGTTTGCCGGAGCGCCGCGTGTCGAACGACGAACTTTCGAAGACGCTCGACACCTCCGACGAATGGATCCGGTCGCACACCGGCATTGGCTGGCGACATCTGGCGGCCGACGGCGAGACCACCTCGGACTTGGCGGTGCGCGCAGCGCGGCAGGCGCTGGAGCGGGCGGGCGTGACGCCGGCGGATATAGACCTGATCGTTCTGGCGACCACCTCGCCGGACTACTTCGGCTGTCCTCCCACGGCCTGCATCGTGCAACACAAGCTTGGGGCCACGCAAGCGGCGGCCTTTGACCTGGTGGCCGCATGTTCGGGCTTCATCTACGGTCTGACGGTGGCCAAGAGCATGCTGCTGGCAGGCACGGCGCGCCGGGCGCTGGTGATCGGCGCCGAAGTGCTGTCGCGCGTGACCGATTGGACCGATCGCAACACCTGCGTGCTGTTCGGCGACGGCGCCGGCGCGGCTGTGGTGGATCTCTCGGACACCCCCGATCAGGGCATCTTGAACACCCGCATGGGCACGGATGGCTCGGGATGGGAGTATATCGTCATCCGCAACGGCGGAGCAGCCCACCCCTACACGCGCGGCAGCCTGGCGCAGCGCAAACTGCCGGTGATCGAGATGAACGGCAAGAAGGTCTTCGTCTTCGCCGTGCGGACGCTGCCGGAGGTGGTGCGGGGCTTGGTCGCGGAAGCGGGCCTGACGCTTGACGACCTCAAGTGGATCGTGCCGCACCAAGCCAACGCGCGCATCATCCAGGCGGCGGCGGATCAGATGAAGATTCCGGAAAGCCGCTTCTACATGAATCTCGAACAGCGCGCCAACACCTCCAGCGCCTCGATTCCACTGGCACTTTGCGATCTGGATGCCGCCGGCGGGCTGAAGCGTGGCGATTTGATCGCCATCGTGGGCTTCGGCAGCGGATTGACCTATGGCGGCGCCTTGATTCGCTGGTAGCCGCGACACTCGGTTGAGGGCGAAACCACTCAGGTAGACGAGGAGCACATATGAAGCGCAGAGTAGCGATAACCGGGATTGGCACCGTGAATCCGCTGGGCAACGACGTGGCAACCTTCTGGGACGGCATCCGCCAGGGACGTAGCGGCATCGGGCCGATAACGCGCTTCGATGCCTCCGCGCTGGAAGTCAGGATCGCCGGCGAGGTCAAGGACTTCAAGCCCGAGCAGTGGATCGAGCCCAAGGCCGCTCGCAAGATGGCGCTCTTCACGCAATATGCGGTTGCCGCCACGGCCCAGGCGCTGCGGGATGCCGGCCTGAGCAAGGAGAATATCGAGCCCTTGCGCACCGGCATCATGATCGGCAACGGCATCGGCGGCTACGAAGTCCTGGAGGAGTCCATGGGCAAGTACTTTGCCCAGGGCCCGCGCCGCATCCTGCCGCTGACGGTGCCGGAGATCATCTCCAACGAAGCCGCCGGCAATATCGCCATGGCTTTCGGTATCAAGGGGTGCGCTCTTACAATGGTAACCGCCTGCGCCTCGGGCAGCGATGCCCTCGGCGCCGCGCTGGACCTGATACGCGCAGGGCGTTGCGATGTCTGCGTCTCCGGCGGCACGGAATCCACCATCACCGGTTTCGGCATCGCCGGCTTCCAGATCATCAAGGCGCTGGCCACGAAGTTCAACGATCAGCCGCAGAAAGCCAGCCGGCCCTTCGATCGCGACCGCGACGGCTTCATCATGTCAGAAGGCGCCGGCATCCTGGTCCTGGAAGAGCTTGAGCACGCCCGCGCGCGCGGCGCCCGCATCTATGCCGAACTGGCCGGCTACGGTGTCACCTGCGACGCCTATCATCTGACCGCCCCCGATCCGGAGGGCGACGGCGGCGCGCGCGCCATCACGCTCGCGCTGCAGGACGCCGGCGTCAAGCCTGAGGAGGTGCAGTACTACAACGCCCACGGCACCTCGACCCCGCTGAACGACATGCTCGAGACCAAGATGGTCAAGCGAGCCTTCGGCGAGCACTCCCGCAAGATGAAGGTGTCCAGCACCAAGAGCATGACCGGTCACCTGATTGCCGCGGCCGGCGCCGTCGAGGCCCTGACCTGCGTGCTGGCGATCCGCGACGGGTTCTACCCGCCGACGATCAATCTCGACAACCCCGACCTGGAGGCCGGCTGCGACCTGGATTACGTGCCCAACCAGGGCGTCTCCGGCAACATTGATGTCGCCGTCTCCGGCTCGCTTGGCTTCGGCGGTCACAATGGCATCCTGGTCCTCAGGAAGTACCGTCCATGACAACGGATGTCACCCAATACCTGCCGCATCGGCCGCCCTTTCTCTTCCTCGACCATGTCGAGACGCGGCCGGACGGCGTCATCGTGGGTTCGCGGCTTTTCCGCGAGGACGAGTTCTTTTTCAAGGGCCACTTTCCCAGTTATCCGGTGGTGCCGGGCGTGATCCTGATCGAGTCCATGGCGCAGTGCGGCGGGGCGGCCCTGGTGCAGGCCGGCATTGTGCCCTACCGGAAGCACTTCTTCCTGGCCACGGTCAAGGAAGCCAAGTTCCGGCGGCAGGTGCGGCCCGGCGACGAAGTGCGCTTCGAGATCCACAACCTGCGCACGTCGGCCAAGATGGTGCGTCAGCGCGGCGCCTGCTATGTCGGCGACGAGCTGGCCGTGGAAGGCGAATGGCTGTGTGTCATCGCGGCCTCGTAGGAAGCCATGTTCCGCGCTCCCAAAGAGCAAATCTGGTTTTTCGATTGCGAGTGGGCGCCCGATCCACAAGCCGGCCGGTTGCTCTACCGCCTGCCGCCGGAAATGCCGGACACGGAGGTGCTCCGCGAGATGTGGCAGCGTAACGGCGCCACGCCCGAGAATCCGCAACCCTTTCTCAAGACCGTGCTGTGCCGCGTGATTTCGATCGCCGCCGTGCTGCGGCGGCAGCGCGGCGAAGATATCAGGCTCGACCTGCTCTGGCTGCCGCGCGACGCCGCCGTGCCGGAACAGTGCGCCGAGGCCGTCGTCATCGGCACCTTCCTGCAGGCGCTGGGCAAGTTCCGGCCGCAGGTCGTGGGGTTCAACTCGCGCGGCGCCGATCTGAAGATTCTGCTGCAGCGCGCGGTCGTGCAGGGCGTCGCGGCCGCCGAGTTCTGCCGCCGGCCCGAGAAGCCCTGGGAGGGCTGCGACTACTTCGCGCGCGACAACGAATATCACGTGGACCTGATGGAGATCCTGGGATCGTGGAACCAGAAGGGCGGCCTGGCGCTGCACGAGATCGCCACTCTCTCGGGCATCCCCGGAAAGTTCGAGTGCGCCGGCGAAGAGGTGGCGCAGATGTGGCTCGACGGCCGCTGGCCGAAGATCGTGCAGTACAACTGTTATGACGCCCTGACTACCTATCTGGTCTGGCTGCGCATGGCGCACCTGGCCGGGTACGTCACGGACGAGGGCTACGACAACGAGCAGCAACTGCTGAACGACCGCCTGCTGGAACTGGCAGAGAAGCCCGAGACCGAATTCCTGAACCGCTACATCGAGGAGTGGGAGCGGCTGCAGGCGGCGCTTCACGCGAGCGCATGAACGAACGTTCAACTCTCAACACTGAATGCCCACGAAAGACGCGAACAAACGCGAAAAGAGACGCCGCTGACGTATGGAAGTCAGGCGTAGGGTTCACGAGTGCGGAGGTGTGAGTCGTTCAGGTTGAAGCTGCTCCAAATCGTCAACCGTAATCGTCGCCCGTAATCGTCAACCGAAATGGACAGGAAAAGGGGGGAGGAAGCCGGGAGACGGCTGAACGTCAGAGGTCGGAGGGCAGAGGTCGGGTGTCGGCTTTGGTGAGAGCGCGACACTAAACCGCCATTCTTAATCGCTTACAGTTAACCGGATCGTCTTACACGAACACCGGGAGAAACGCTCAACGCCGAACGCTCAACGCGCACGCCCAATCGAGCGCGAGGCATGGACAAGGACCACGGAAAGTGTCACACTCGCCCCGCCATCTTGGGCGGGTCATGACGGGGCGTCGGGCAGGAGTGCCGGAGACGCCAGCCGGAAGGTCGGGCGCGCCAGGGCTGGGAGATTTTGATCGCCATGGAAAAACACGCGGACGACCGTCCCGACTGGGACAGTTACTTCATGAGCATCGCCGAGGTGGTGTCGCGCCGCGGCAACTGCAGCCGCCGCAAGGTGGCGGCGGTGGTCGTCTCCGAGCACCGCATCATCTCGACCGGCTACAACGGCACGCCGCGCGGCGTCCGGAACTGCTTCGAGGGCGGCTGCGCGCGCTGCGCCGGCACGGCGCCGTCCGGCTCGGACCTGAGCGAGTGCGTCTGCTGCCACGCCGAGGAGAATGCCATCACCCAGGCGGCCTACCACGGCATCCGGCTGAAGGGCTCGACCATCTATGTCACGATCAGCCCCTGCCTGACCTGCGCCAAGATGATCATCAATGCCGGGATCTGCGAGGTGGTTTACGGCGGCGACTACGCCTTTACCGAGCAGACCCGTGCGCTGCTCTCCGAGGCCGGCGTCAAATGCCGCCGCTACCGGCCTTCGGAGATCGTCGAGCGCAAGAACTAATCCGCCACTAATCCGCCACGTAGTCGGGATAGCGGAAGACCTTGCCCTCGTAGTTGCGGATCAGCAGATCCTTCTGGTCGGTTCCGGCCAGGTAGTCCGGCGCCACCGGGATCTTGCCTCCGCCGCCGGGGGCGTCAATGACGAACGTCGGCACGGCGTAGCCGCTGGTGTGGCCGCGCAGGCCGCGGATAATCTCGACACCCTTGGCGACCGGCGTGCGGAAATGCGCCGAACCGGTGATCGGATCGCACTGGTAGATGTAGTACGGGCGCACCCGCATCTTCATCAGGCCATGCATCAGATCGGCCATGATCGGAACTTCGTCGTTGATGCCCTTGAGCAGCACCGTCTGCGATCCCAGCGGGATGCCGGCATCCGCCAGCAGGCCGCAGGCGCGGGCAGTCTCATGGCAGCACTCGTCCGGGTGCATGAAGTGCAGGCTCATCCAGAGCGGATGATACTTGCGCAGCATGCGCGTGAGCTGCGGCGTGACGCGCTGCGGCAGTACCGCCGGCACCTTGGTGCCCAGGCGGATGATTTCCACGTGCGGGATGGCGCGCAGGCTCTTGAGAATCCACTCCAAGCGCTCGTCGCTCAAGGTGAGCGGATCGCCGCCGGAGATGAGCACGTCGCGCACCTTGGGTGTTTTGCGGATGTAGTCGAAGGCCGCCTGCAGCCGCTCGGTGCTGGGCGTCAGACCGCCATGGCCCACCACGCGCGAACGCGTGCAGTAGCGGCAGTAGGTCGAGCAGAAATCGGTGGCCAGCAGCAGCACACGGTCCGGGTAACGATGGACCAGTCCGGGCACGGGGCTCTGATGGTCCTCGCCCAGCGGATCGTCGGCCTCGCCGGGGCAGTGCCGCAGTTCGTAGACCGTCGGGATCACGGCACGGCGGATGGCCTGCTCGGGATCGTGCGGCGAGACCAGGCCCATGTAGTGCGGCGTGATGGCGGCGGGCAGCATGCCGCCGGCCAGTTCCAGCGCCTTCTCCTCTTCGAGCGAGAGGTTGAGCATGCGGCGCAACGCATCCAGGGAGCGGATGCGGTTGCGGATTTGCCACTTCCAATCGCTCCACTCGCGATCCGTGGCTTCGGGAAAAAACACGCGGCGGAACATGCGCCCCTTCGGGTTCATGCGCATGACGCGGCGCGCCGGCGGCGGGAGAACGCCGGCCCCCAGGCAGTCCACAATGGGCGGGGGGGCGTCCACAGCGGCTAACGTGGCCGCCGCCGTCGAGGTTGTACTGGGAGGTTCGTCGTCCTGCTCAAGCAGGGAGGGGTCAACCGGGTGCTGTGACACGGAGTTCACTGCACGCTCCTGTTCTGTGATGTGGGCGCCGAGTTGAAGGGCGTGGCGCCCGATACGCCACACGGCCAGGCATCCGGAGACACCCAGCCGTTTTCGCGGGCGGCGAAAACCGCCACCCGGTTCACGGGATGGCAACGGCTAGCGCCGCGCCATCCGCACGTAAAGCTGTCTTGCGTTGACATCTCTGAGCGCACCGGGGACCCGACAGTTCCCAAGTGGTGCGTTGTTGATAGCGCTAATAATCCTATACGCGACGCTTGTCAAGTGCTTTGCGAAAAAAATCGAAAGTGACCAGTGAGAAAGGGGTGCGAGTGGGGCGCATGTGAGCATGAGCGATTTGTTGTTGTGCATTGGGGACATGGAGGCGTGGCACGTAAGCGGCGCGG
>JAQULY010000331.1 GCA_028718445.1 Kiritimatiellia bacterium | reverse complement strand
GCTTGCTGATCTGCAAGACATGGACTCAGCACTCCCGTAACCAACATCAGCATGCAGCACGACAAAATGATCTTCATGCCTCCCCTTTCTTGCTACAACGTCCCGCAGCAGCGGCGGCGAAGCCGTACGCTGGCTGCGGTTGTTCGACCCATCTTCTTCAACCTGCCCCATCGTCAGAACGGGTCTGGTGTTGACTCGCCACTCGCCGGTTTCGGTTCCGGCGGTGGATCTACCTTCTTCACTCTGATAATCACCCTGTCGGTGTCGACCTCAAGTATTGCGCCTGCGCGTTCCGCCACCATCACGATCAAGTCGTAGATGGTGATGTTGTTGGTGTTCAGATTCAGTTCTGGCCCGAGCCGAACGAGAGGGCGATCCTCGCCTGGTTCGAGAACACACTTTGGACTTGTCTGATCGTGGAGGTCATGACCACAGAGGCGCAACCGGTACACCACCACGTTTCCGTGGATCTCCTGAGAGGCATGGAGCCCCGAGTGACCGATACAGCCGGGACCACAAGCACACAGGAATTCCACAACATCAGACAACGCTGCGTGCCGGAAAGCCACCTCGGGCACGGTGACTTTCTTGAGAGCGTCGGTCGTCACCCGGCCTTGCGGCTTGTCCAAGGTCGTGCAGCCAGCGCAGACGACAAGGGCAACAAGCATTCCGGTGATCTTCATTCATCTCCCTGGTCGCACATCTCAATATGCGTCAAGAATTGCAGCGAAGATAGCAGGGCGTGGGTGGGATACCGTGGACCCATTTGTGGGGCGTGTTATCGCTTCTCCCATCTGACCTCGAGCACGATACTCGATGAATCAAACGCGACATGAACCATGTCCTTGGAGTGGCGGAGCCCCCATGTACAAAGTTCAGCGACTGCATCCTTGTTAGTCATGCGGGCAATTACTGAATCCGCGTCAGTATATTTGCCTGGCGCAGTGTTGTCGTACATCACGCCGAGAATTTGGATAACGTTCCATCGCGTCATGCCCGGAAATATCTCCGGGATTCGCGTCGGATCTGCGTAAAATAGTTGTGGGGATGGCGACAGTAGAATGACAGCGGCGATGCACATGCCCAGTATAGCTGCAACAGTCAGCACGTTTTTGGTGATGATGTTCATTTCTTACTCGCGCCCGTTGTGATCTCATCTCCTGTTCCCACTTCTTCCAGCAATGCATCGACAGTGTTGTACTGGTTGCACCAATATGGATGGTCGTCGCGCCACCAGCGCTCACCGACCTCTTCTCGTGTTGGCATGGTGTTACTCCGTGGGTGGTCGATTCGGTACTTCGCGACGGCGGCGATGGCTTTGTCAACTTCTGCTCGTTCTCTGTCCGGCAGCGCTGGCCGACGAAATGATGCGTCAAACAGCGCCATGTCGAGACATGTGTCGATACGTTGGCGAAGCCTGTTGGTATCGCCGTGGTCCAGCCCCATCAGGAACATACGGTATTCCGCCATGGGAAGACCATAGGTCGGCCAGTCCATATGGACAGCGTTTCGTATTTCGCCGTTTGGCACAGGCACGGCGTAGGTGACCACGTTCCTTCTTGCGACAAACTGACCGACGGCGACGCCGAGAACGAATGCGGCGGTAACAATTAGGATGGCTCTGATTCGCTTCTTCATTCTCTCACGTTGACAATGTGGGTGCGAGGCCCGCAGGGCCGAGCTACCCACGATAGTCTGGTTGGGTCATCTTTTCAGTTCGTTCCTCACGGCTTCCAGCGGAAACGTCGCCATCTCTTCATGGGTCTTCATATAGTGCACTTGTCCATCGACCACAGGCAGAATGACGCTGTACGGACAGCAGATGTCAGTCTCGAACTCAAGAAGCAGGAATCCCGAATTGGGGCCCGAGAAGAGCTGGTCGGACACAAGGACGTTTGGAACGAGTTGGAGCGGAGGCCCCGCCGCTTCCCCCTTCCAGAAAACAGGATCTTGTAGCACAATTCCGTCGGAGGAGCCCACAGTGCGCACGAAAGCGACACGAGTTGCCCCCGCGATGTCGACGGGCACGGAATGGTTCCGCGCCGTGACACAAGCTCCCACGAGCAAGAGCGATAGGACTGTCGGTATACTCTTCATCATGTGACGCATCTCAATATGCGTCAAAAATAGCAGTGAAGATAGTAGGGCGTGGGTGAAATAAGAGTCAAAGGGGGTGTTGATTTCCAGTGAGTTACGAGGCGGGGTTGGTGCATTCCAGGAGTGATATGGGGATCTGCTATGCGACAACGGCGTACTGGGTGGACGCCGGTGGGTCTCGGATTGCGTGGTAATGAGAGGCTCCTTGGTGGTGAGGATAAAACCGGAAGATGTGAGGGTCAAGGTGGAAAACGGCGCCATCGCCCGATGGGCTACGGCGCGGCAGGGCGGGTAGGGATTAGGACGGCTAGGCCGGTATCGAAATGTCATCGGGCCGGCTTGCTCAACTGACGTTTCGCGGCGCCGTGGGGGTGGAGGGAAGTGGCGGGGGTAGATGGAGGGCAGGAGTGCGAATGGGTTGGCGTGACGGTGGATGGCGGGCATTCTGTTGACCCCGCCCCTGCCCTGCCTTCCGAAACCAGGAACTACCTATCGTTCACCTGCATGTGATCACCTCGATCTCGTTTGTAGAGGGCAGTAGTAGAGAGTATGTGACTCGCTTGCGCAATCCATTATATGCGTTGCCACCCCGCGTAATCCAGAACACACGCTTACGCTCGAAAAGTCTAACGCGATCAAGGGCTACGCGTGACGAACCACTGCCAGCCTTGCGTATCCGTCCATCCTCAATGTGCAAGTTTCTGCTAATCAGGAATGGCGTCTCCCATGATGCCTGCTCATCGATGCGGCAGACATGCCAACGGCACTGCCCGTCGTCAAAAGCACTTGGCGGTGTTTCATGACCAGGACGCGGCCATGCCCAATTGTTGAGTTCGAGATCCGGAACTCGCCTTTCATAGGGATTTTCGGCCGGCACTGCCAGTAGAGGATCACCGTTGTAGTTGGTGGATGACATCAGGTAGCGAAAGTATTGTGCTGCCAATTGCCACTTAACCGGAACGGGTGGGTCGCCCCAACGCACGTCCTCCGGCCAGAGCGGAGCAGCCCCCACATCTTCGCGCTCCATATTGGCGGCTACCACGGCTGTCCAGATACCGCGGCCTTTGCGTATAGCAGCATAGTTCCGCTCCACATAGAAGGCATCACGAACAGAAAGCCACAATACAGCGAGTGACAGAATCACAACCGATGTCCACACACACCACCTAAGCGCTCTGGCAGGTACACGGCTGTTGGTGCTCTTCATTCGCTTCGGTTTCATTGTTGTTGACCCTGGCTACCGAGTTGACCCTGACACCCTGTCACGGTTTCTGAAATTCGTCTCGGCTTCAACTAGCCTATCAAGAATCGCCTTTAGGTCCGCTTGAGACGCTTTGGGATATGGATCAATCTCCCATTTGCACTCCAACCTCCCATTCCTGAATCTGATGCCGCGGCCGATGGTCGGATAAACAAAGGGGAAATGCTTGATCTTCAAAACCTCAAGTGGTGTAAGAGCAAACAGAACTTGTGGGTATGCGTCTGGTCGTGGATGCCGACTGTAGAGACATTCGACTTTGCGACCGTCATAGGTTCCATTGAGTTGAAGTCGATAGTAGCAGATCCTGCATTCTGAAATTGTGCCACCAATAATCTGCCTCATCTCTTCCAGGAACGCCATTGCTGCTCTAGCGTCGTGAGCTTGCACGTTAAAAATCACGACAAAGACGATGGTGACACACAACACTGCACTCAAGAACGTTAAAAGTGTGAAGATCATCAAATAGTCCACCTTTGTCGGGCTTGCATAGCGATACGCCTAACGGTCGGGAGTTGGCCGTGCCGGTCAGGCGCTTGTTAGCGCCACAGCATGTTGTTTCCTATCGGTAGTCGCCAAACCCATGTGGCGGCAAAGTCCAAGTGAATCACCAACATCGAAACCCAAGCCCAGCATGGAACGCTTGGCTTCCGTTCGCATCGAATCCACACCGCCAAGGCCATGCTGCCAAGCATGGCCTTGGCGAGAAGAACCGCAAGCAGCGCACGCGAGAAGACCTCAATCACGAACCGCCGCGCGTCTTCCGGGCTTGAAGGGAGAAACGCATACGCCGCGTAGGCGGGGAGGATCCCAGCGACAAAGACGAAGATGAGGCTCTGAAGATAGGCTGCACAGAAGAAGGCGGTTGCCGCCGCGCGACGGAACACGCAGACAATGCCACACAGCAGAACGGCCACAAGAAGAACCCAGGCGGCAAGGCCGACGAGACCGCCGCCCAGGACAAGGCACATCGGATGAACGGGCCAGAAATGATCGAGGACTTCGCCTATGCTCACTTTAGTTTCCTTGCGCTACATCAGCGTTCAGGGGCGGCGCGAGGCGACGTTTCCTGCGACGCTTGGTTCACTGGCTCCTCTCTGTGAATTAGCGTGCGCCACACGAAGCAGTCAGACACGAGCGCGAGTCCGAGAATGACCCAGGTGGCGGTAGCCAGCTTGGATTTGGTCCACCGATCCGGGCTCCTGCGCGTGAGCAACAGTCCTACGATCAATGGAAGCAAAACGACTCCAAAACAGATGAGCGTCACAACCGCGATGCCCCCTGGCCCGCGCGTCGTGATGGCGGAGAACATCAGATCCGTGTGCGTCGGCAGTATGAACACGACGAGCGCAAGGATGAACGCGCAAAAGACAAGCGGATGCCGACGTGGTTTTCCTTCTTTCATATCGTCTTGTCAGCGAACGTCACGCTTCAGTTTCGGTTATGGCCCGCGGCAAAACCGTAAACTGAAAGCGGTGTTCGCCCTGCTTCCTTCTTCATGGCGTCTCTATCCATGACAGGAACTCTGCCCCAAGTGGCGAGATCGCCACACGAGAGAGCGGCATTCGCTTGGGTTGTGGTTTCTCGGGGTACCAAGTTGTGTGCTTGAGCAGTGCACGTGCGACGAGATTGTCATATGCGGGCCAACTCAGTTCTGGGATGGAGCCGATAATGTCGTCGATACAGATGGCTTTCATGTCTACGGAATCCGAATGCGCGATACTCCTTTGTTCTCGAGCACATCTCTCCGGATTGACCGACAATCGCAGAATCTCCAGTTGGAGTTCGGTAAGGTCAGAAAGCACCTGCATGAAATACTCGAGCTTCCGTTCCGAGATCTGTTTGCCCTTCGCGTAATTCATGAGAATTGCGCGAAACGCCAGCCGTTTCTGCTCTGAAGCTGTTTTCATGCTCTCCGTCATTACCTTGTTAACGAGAGCGCCCAACACATTGAGATCACACGAGATCGTCTCAATCTTTGTGGCTTGTTTGCACAGCTCGTCTGATAGGGTTCGCAGCAGACGCTTTTGCTGCGACGGATAGTACTCATCAAGGTACCGCGCTAGCCCGCCAGTGAAGGGAAGCGTCTGCAGGACAGCAGAGACAGCAATGGCAATGTGGTCAACGGTTTTGGGTGGTGTGATGTTCTTGTCCATATTGCCTCTGGCGAACGAGACGGCGGAGGCACGATATCCCATCGCTTCCCGCTGGTCGTTCGTCCTATTCTGCTAGTATGGTCTTCCTGTCAAAGGCAATTCCCCACCGGGCCCGCCGCGGGGCATTCGTCAGCGCTTGCATCCATGCGGCTACCTTTTCTTTGCTCTGCTGGATCATGGGTAGTGCTCGCCTATTGGTTAGAACGGCCGAAGGGTGGTCGGCAATGTACCTGTCGAGATCCGCCAGCGCCTTATGAACATCGTTAGCGGTGTCAGCATCGGTAGAGCCGAGAGAGACGTCAATACCTAGCAGGCAGGCATGTAGGAACATATCGCCTTCGAGGTCACTAACAACTCTGGCGCAGTTCGTTGACTGCAAGGCCCTAGCCATTTCAATATCAGTGCGAACACGCAACGCACTTGAGAGCGCGTTTGCTGTTCGTGTATTGGCTTCCACTTCCTTGGCGCCCGCCCGTCTCCCCAGATGATATAGGGCCGACACGAGTGCCACTAGTCCAAGGACGACGCCAACGACTGCGGCACATTGGCTGCATTTCCTCTTCATCATCGTCATAGGGCGATCACACCAACGGTTTTGGAGCCCCGTCCACGGGTCGACAAATAACGCCCGGTGTGTGGTTCGAGTTTGGCGGTAGACTCGCTCTGCGTCTCCACGCTACGCGCCGACCAACATCTTGAGTCTAGGACTGAAGCGGACGGAGGGCAATAGGAAAGATGGAGCCGGCTTGCTCAACTGACGTTTCGCAGCGCCTCTGGGAGTGAAGGGACGTGGCGGCGTGAATGGGGTGGAGCGAAAGGAAGGTGTCCCCGCCGCCTAAGGAGGTGGAAGGCGACGGGGACGAGTGACACGCATTCCAGAAACGTCATCGCGGGCGGTGTGGTGCCCGCTCTGCCCCGGCTAGTGTGCGGCACGGGTGTGAAGGTACAGGGGGCGGTGAGTGGTGTCAACGGCGGGCGCAAGG
>JAQULY010000330.1 GCA_028718445.1 Kiritimatiellia bacterium | reverse complement strand
GATGGCCAGCGGTATCATCGGTTCCTGGTAACCACACGAGTGCAGCACCACCGGCAGACCGTAGCCGTGGAAGAACTCGACCAGTTCCCGGTAATAGGGAAAGTACAGCTCAGCCAGCAGCGATGGCCGACAGAACAGGCGGCCGCGATAGCCCAGATCCTCGTATATCCAGATGCCGTCAGGCAGGCCGGCTTCGGCGAACTCGAGGCGATAGCAATCCTTGATCAGGTCCGTGTAGACGCGGTTGAAGTCGTGAATCCAGGCTGGATCTTCAAGCATGGCGGCAAACATGTTCTCGTCGCCCAGCGATGCGCGCAACATCTCCCAGATACACAGGGTGCCGCTGAAAACCCAGCGCCCCTCCGCCTGGTATGCTTCCCGCCGGCGCCGGATTTCGTGCATGTCGCCGACGCGCGCGCGCGCCGTGCCGGGCAGCAGCGGGCGGTATTCGCGCTCCCAGATGGCACGGCTGGTCATGTAAAAATCCACGTGTTCCGGAGTGCCGGAACGGTGCTTCCAGTGCTTGAAGGCCGCGCCGTTGCCGTTGCGGGTCACGCTCCATTCGTCGGTTTCCTCCAGCACTTCCCCCGGCCCCAGTTTGGCGTACCAGCGGAACCACCCGCCGCTGCCGGCCTGGTCGTACCCGAAGTGCCTGACCGGATCCACGGCCTTGCCGTCGGCATCCGTCGGCAGGCCCTGCGTGACCCACTGCTGCAGCGTGTCGCTCCAAGGGCTATCCTCGTTGGGCAAGAAAGGGGCTGGCTCTTTGCGCAAGAGCGCGGCGATTGCCTGACGGGCTGTAGTCATGGTTGTCATGGATAGTTTTGACTGTCTGAATGAATTGCTCCCGTGTAATATAGTGACTGCCTGCCAGTCGTGGAATGGCATTACTGACCATCCAGTTGGCATATTTGATCATGAGCAGCGCCGGGTATTTCGCTGATCTTGAGTTCATATGGTGCGCGCTGGATGCGCCGCTCGGGAGAGCTCACGACCAGGTCTGGCCAGGGCTCTTTTCGGTGCAATTCCTGCACGCGGGGCGCATGTATTTCGGCCGCGATGGCGGAACGCGGACGCTGCTGGAGGCGCCGTCGTTATTCTGGATCGAGCCCCGGCACACGTACCAGTTGGCGCCGGTGGATGCGTCGGAGCGACGTCATGCGGTCAATTTCCGCGGACGGCGCGGGGAACGGATGGTGCGCGAGGGTTTCGATCGACTGGCGGCGCAAGGCTGGGTGCCGATCGAGGCTGCCGGCCGTCTGGATGGCCTGTTCCGATTGTTGTTGTCCAAGACCATGGCGCCCGGCGCGCAGGCGCACGCGGAGGCGGTGGTGGCGGTGGAGCAGTTGCTGGCGATGTTGCAGGGCCCCGGCGAGATTGGCGAGGTGGCGCAGCCGCATCGCGCGGGCATCGAGCGTCTGGCGGCTCGAATCCACGCCAATCCCTTTGCCGTCGCGCATTTCGCAGACGAAGCCGCCGCGTTGCACCTGTCGTACAGTCATTTCCGGCGCCTGTTCCACCGCTACGTTCATCGCGCGCCGCATGCCTATCTGCTGCAGCGCCGCATGTTGGCGGCGGCGGAACAGTTGCGGATAAGCGCAAAGACAGTCAAGGAAGTGGCGGCATTGGCCGGCTTCGACGATCCGGCCCAGTTCAGCCGCACCTTCCGCGGGCAGGTCGGACTATCGCCGCGCGCCTTCCGGGACGCCCTGCCGCCACGCTGATTAGAGCCGTCACTTCAGTTTCCGGATGACGCTGCCGACCACCCCTTCCACGGCGAGGGTGCGCTTGGGGCGGATTGTCTGGTATTTCCTGTTCGCGGGTTCGAGCCTGACGCCTTTGGCGTCGGTATAGAAATACTTCATGGTCCATTCGCCGTCCACGCAAGCGATCACAATGTCGCCATTGCGCGGTTGCCGCCCGCGTTCCACCAGCACCACGTCGCCCGGCAGGATACCCGCCTCCACCATCGAGTCGCCTTCCACCCGCAGCATGAAGGTGGCTTCGGGGCGCTTCAGCAGATATTCGTCCAGGCTGATGGTGTCCAACAAGGCCTCCTCGGCGGGGGAGGGGAAGCCGGCCGTCACGCTGCCCAGCAGCCGCAGCGTGGCCGCGGGCGCGCGCGCGGCGGTCAGCCGGCCCGTAGCCGTGCGGCCCAGCACGCCGGCCTTGACAAAGCCCCTGGCCATTGCGGCCGCCGTGTTCTTCGAGCGCACGCCGAAGAGTGCGCAAATTTCCTCCAGCGTCGGCGCGCGCCCATGGTTCCGGATGTAGGCGTTCAGGACCGGGATACGCGCGCCGAGTTTCGATGGTGGTGACATGCTGTCAGTATAGAACGTTTGTACTATATATGGCAATCCGGATTCGCTACCATGGCTGCGTGGACGCGCTCTACCAGGACTGCACCATGCTGCATGTGGATGCCGACGGCTTTTTCGCGGCGGTCGAACAGGCGCTCGACCCCGCGCTGCGCGGGCGTCCCGTGGTCACCGGTTCCGAACGCGGCATTATCGCCGCGGCCAGTTACGAAGCCAAGGCGCGCGGCGTCAAGCGGGGCATCCAGTTGCACGAAGCCCGGCGCCTTTGTCCCGAACTGGTCATCCTGCCCTCCGATTACGAGACCTATGGCCACTACTCCAACCGGCTCTTTGCGATCCTGCGCCGCTTCACGCCGCTGGTGGAGGAGTATTCGATTGACGAAGCCTTTGCCGATCTCTCGGGGTGCGGCGCGCTGCTCGCCTGTCCGCTTGAAGAGGTCGCCGCGGCGGTGCGGCGCACGGTGGCGCGCGAATTGGGCGTGACCGTCTCGGTGGGGATCAGTCTCACCAAAACGCTGGCCAAGCTCTGCTCGAAATTCCGCAAACCGGACGGGCAGACCATCGTGCGCCGCGAACACCTGCCGTTACTGCTGCGGCGCACGCCCATCGCCAAGGTCTGGGGCATCGGCGCGGCCAGCGCGGCAAAGTTCAGCGACCACGGCATTCTGACGGCGCTCGATTTCGCCCGCATGGAAGCGGCCGAGGCGCACCGCCTGCTGCACAAACCCGGTTATGAAACCTGGCGCGAACTGCGGGGCGCGCGCGTGTTTCCCTTGCAGACGGAAGCCAAGGCGCGTTACGACAGCATGATGAAAGGGCATACCTTCTCGCCGCCGAGCGACGATCCCCGCCTGGTTTACGCCGAAGCCCTGCACAATCTCGGCGCCGCGCTGGCCAAGTTGCGCCGGCACGCACACCTGGCGCGGGAGCTTGGCTTGAGCTTGCGGTGTCAGGACTATTCCGGCCTGGCGGCCAGCGTGCCGCTGGCCGCGCCTACCTGCCACGACTGCGAGTTTGCGCCCCTGTTGCGACGGCTCTTTGAGGCGCTGTTCGAACGGCGGCAACGCTATCGCGCCACCCTGATCTGGTTGGGAGGATTGATTCCGGAGCAGCACCGGCAACTCGATCTCTTTGACGAAACGCCGCGGCGCGCCGCCTATGGACGCCTCGACCAGGCCGTTGACCGGATGAACCGGCGTTATGGCCGGGACAGCGTCGCCCCCGCGACGCTGCTCAACCGCCGCCTGAAACCCGTCCATGCCCGCGACGCCGCCCCCGCGCGCTATGGCAACCTGGCGCGCGGCGAAACCATCCGCCACCTGGCCATACCGCGCCTGACACTCGGCATCCAGGTGTAGCCGGCGTCGCGCGCCAACTTTCTATTTGCACGCCGTTACCGCGCTGATAATATGCCGGCATGAAACGGAAGCGCGCGTTGCACGTCGCCCTGATTTACAACGCCTGCCGCGCGGCGGTGCCGGAGACGCCTGACGATCGCGGCAGCACGGACGATCTCAGGGTCTTCATCCGTTCGCTGGCCCGCGCGCTGCGCAGCCTGGGTCATCGCGTCACGATTCTCGCGCTGGCCAACGATCTGCTCGGTTTCCAGCGGCGGCTGACGCGCCTGAATCCGGACGTGGTCTTCAACCAGTACGACGACGTTGTGCATGGCGCGCTTTACGAGATGCGCGTGGCGGCGCTGGTGCGCATGATGGGGTTTCCGCTGACCGGCTCGCACGCCCTGGCCCTTGGCCTCTGCCGCTACAAGCACATGGCGGTCAGTCTGCTGCAGGGCGCCGGGCTGCGCGTGCCGCCCGAATCGCGGCTGATCGAGCGCGTGAAGGATCTCGCCGGCGCCAACTGGCGCTTTCCCCTGATCGTGCAGCCTTCGCAGGAACACGCCGGCATCGGACTGACGCGCCAATCGGTGGTCTATTCGGTGACGGCGCTGCGGCGGCAGGTGGGCATCGTGCTGCGCGAATTCCATCAGCCGGCCACGGTGCAGCGTTTCCTGCCGGGGCGCGAGTTCAACATCAGCATCATCGGCGGCGCCCGGCAGCGCGTGCTGCCCTTTGCCGAGGTGAACTACACGTCCCTGCCGGAAGACATTCCGCCGATCATGTCCTATGCCGCCAAGTGGATGGCGAACAGCGTCGAATACAAGCGGACCTCCGTGACCTGTCCGGCCGAGGTTACGCCGGCGCTGGCGCGCAAGCTGACGCACCTGACGGTCAAGGCCTTTCGCGCGCTGGGCGGGTGGGGCTACGGCCGGGTGGATTTGCGCCTGGATGAGCACGAGGAACCGCACGTGCTGGAGGTGAACTGCAACCCCTGTCTGGAGGAGGACGTGGCGCTGGCGCGTTCCGCCAAGGCGGCCGGTATCTCCTACCCGCAACTGCTTCAACTGATTCTGGACGCCGCCTTCGAGAAGCCGCCGTTCGACACGGACGTGCCCATGCTGGTGCCGCCGCGTCCGCGCGGCTTGTTGGAGCCGACCTGAACCCGGCCTTCAGAAGTCGGAGATATCGAACCGCCCCAGCAGGCCGAAGCGCGTCGCCATCGTGGTGACCAGCGCGGTGATGTCCAGCAGGTAGGCATCCTCGCGGCGCGGGTACATGCGCAGCCCCAGCGCTTTGCTGCGGTCGTACAGCTTGGCCAGGATCATGGCGATGTCCTCGGGCGACATGTTCGACCAGCGGGCGATGCGGCTGGTGAGTGCGCGCCGCCGGCGCGTCAGGAACAAGTGGGCCGGCAGCGTGGTCGAGAAGGAACGCGTCGTCGGGAAGATCTCGCGCAGCTTGTCGTCCACGTAGCCCTGCGCGGCGGCGCGATAGCGTTCCAGCCGCTGGCCGTAATGATCGGCCAGTGTCCCCGGGATCTCCTCGACCGGCTCCAGCAACTCGCCGCCGGTGACCAGCGGCTGACGGATGCGGCAGCGGCGCATCAGGCGCGCCACGTACTCCAGCTTGCGCAGGGCTGGCCAGCGGGAATAGCGCGAACGCCAGCGCGAACCGGGGGTCAGCCAGATGGCGAAGGTCTCGGCGAAGTCCTCGTCGGGGTGCTTCTGTGCGTAGGTGGTGCGGTGATACTGGCCGTGAGCGAGGTGGCGCACAAATTGCCGGCTGAAAGGGTCCGGGGAGAAGGCGTCGCGATAGGGCTTGGTGAAGCTGCCGAAAACCTGTGCCCATTCCCTGTCCAGCCAGAGCCGGTAGGCGTAATTTACCGCGTGGCCCCCTTCATGCCGGAGCAGCATCATGATGGTGTCGTCATCCTCGATCTCGCCGGTCTGCTCCTCCTCGATGCGCGCCAGCCGCTTGTCGGCCAGGTAGAAGGGTATGCCGATCACCGGGACCTCGTTGGGGCAGCCCCAACTGTCCGTGAGGTAGAACCTGGGCTCGAAGGTAATCCCCTTGGCCGCGAACTCGTTCTTGAGGCGCGCGATACTGGGAGCCACGGGCGAACGCTCGATCCGCAACGGCAGATCGCGGATACGCGTGTTCATCAGCTCGAAACGCACGGTTTCCCAGGCGTTGATGACCGAACGCATGCGGGCGGCGGCAGCCATAGAGGGAATCCGGGACGGTGAGAAGCGGCCGGCGGCGGTTTGCCGTCAGGCTCGGCTGGGCCGTCTCAGATGGGGTGCATGCTAGCCGACCGCCGGCCAATTTGTCAATGGAAGGGGTCTGTGAGATAAGGGTGCGAGTGGGGCGCATGTGAGAAGGAGCGAGATGTTGGGCGTGCTATGAGGACATGGAGGCGTAGCACGGAAGCGGCGCGGATCGGGCCGGAAAGCCGACGCGTGATCATGGGCCGGCTGCGGCGTCACCGGGAGCGGCGCAACCGCGAGGTTGGCGCCGCCCCCGCTTCCTTGCATCCGGCCCATGCTGACGCGTCGTTTTCCGGTAGTCCCGATCCGCGCCGCGCTTGCCCCCGGCGGCGGGACACGGATACTTCGTCCGGTTCAGGAGCCGCCGCCGGGACGCTGACGGGCAGCGCCGACGCCCTCGCTTTGTGCCCCGGAGTGCTGTTTCACGGAGTCAGGCGCAGTCTCAAGTCTCTCACACTCACATGCACCCCACTCGCGCCCCATCTCACTGACCCATCACTGGTACTAGTCAGTCTTGCACAGCCTTGTCCGCCAAGGCTGGATGTGTCATACTCCGGCCAACCCGAGACTG
>JAQULY010000329.1 GCA_028718445.1 Kiritimatiellia bacterium | reverse complement strand
AATGAAATCGGAGCGATGGGCTTTGGGTATGAGCACATCTACATGAAAGCCTGGCATCCCGAGCGGGCGGAGGTCGTCCGGTTCCTTCGGATCGTCACAGACGCAGACCGGGTACCCGTTCTCGTGCACTGTCAACATGGCGCGGATCGCACCGGCACCATGTGCGCGATGTACCGTGTTGTGGTTCAGGCTTGGAGCAAGGAGGAAGCAATCCGTGAAATGACGCTAGGCGGCTTTGGGTTTCACGAGGTCTGGCAAAACCTTCCCCGCTGGATCGAGGATCTTGATGTCGAGTCGATCCGCAAGGATGTCGGGACCGGGGTCGACAACGGGCGAAAACCTGTCCCGATGTCGGCCGAGATCGGAGCTACGCGATCAGGGATGACTACGTCAACGCCCGGAACCGTCACCTCATGGGAAGGCGAGTTCAGGCTGCAAGAAGCAAGCATCCCTATTCGGATCCACGGCTTGCCAACCATCAGCCTGCGCATCTACCGGTTGGACACCGGCTCAAAGGGAACGACAATCGGGTTCGCAGACGCCAAGGACGGAATGCTGCTGATGCCCGCACCGCAGGCCAAAGGAATACAGCCGGTCTTTGCTGGCCATTTCGTGTCGATTACATCTACGAACACGGCCGACAGCGGCACCAATCTCGTATCGCTTTCGCAGCTGATGGGCCACACGACGACACGAACCACGGCACGCTACATTTCGTCCACGCAGGAGCACCACCGCCAGGTCATAGAACGCAACGCAACGAGCGTCCTGGCTCTGGTTGCTGCAGGAGCCGAGGAGGCGAAAACGGGGCAAAAAGTGGCCAGTAACTCCGAAACAGGAAATGAGGAAATCGGCCAGATTGCCGTAAATGCCTGCACATCAGCACTTTAGATTGGTCGGGGCGTCGGGATTTGAACCCGAGACCTTTTGCACCCCAAGCAAGAAAATATTTTTTGTAGGGTGTTCGGCTTCATGCATGTTTTCGCAGAAAGACTCGCAATTATGGGGGATCTATGCGTTTAGACATGGAAGCTGCACTCTCCTGAACTGGCTGGAAAACAGTGGTCATTTCCCCACACAAACGCCCACACATTTTACGCCCGATTTCCTGTCCCGTGTCGCGTATCCCGAGGCTCCAATTGCGGCGTCGCCTTCAGCCTTTCCGCCGCCATCTCAGCCACCCGTACCACGCCGCCGTCACGGCGGCGGTGCGAATCCCGGAACGATAGTTCTCCACCCCGTACGCCCGCTGCAGTCGGTAGAAGCGCAGGCACGCTTGCCAGCCGCCTTGCCCCCGGATGCAGTCGAAGTCGTGCCGCAGACAGGGCGGGAAGTAGATCGTCGGCCAGTAGACCTCCGAGACGAAGGTGCAGCCGTCACAGTCCCGGAACCAGTCCCAGGCCTTCGACTCCAACGCCTCGACCACCAGCGCGCGTAGGGCAGGGGATATGTCCAACACCTCGAAGGAGTTGAGTATCCGCCGGCGCTCGGTCTCGCGGTCCAGCCCCGCCGCCCGCCCTCGCCCAACCCCCAGGATGCCGCATCGTCCGCTCACAACCTGCCTCCCTGCCTCTATATGACCCTTTTCAGGAGCACGACCATGCCCACCACCCCGGAGGTCAGCAGCGTGCCGGCGACGATGGACGCCGCCCACAGCAGCACCTTCAGGATCTGCTCGTGCCGCTCGATCCGGGTCTGGATCGACAGCGTCCCGTTGTCCCTGAAGAGCCGCTTCTCGATAGACTCCAGTTTCGCCAGCACCAGCCGATGGGTCTCGCCACACTCCCCATGAGTCACAAAATCGTTGCCGTCCTTCATTCCAACGCCCTCCCATTCCGGAAGCCGTCCGTCACCGCCCCGTACTCTTCGTAGACGGCCACCTGCGTTTGCGGCATCCGCGCGGCCGCATTCGTGAACCAGCTTCGATAGCTCCCCGTCTCGCTCCAGGCGTCTATCAGCGCCGTCGTAAACACCCCGCCTTGCGGTCCGCCCATGCTGTTTGCCCCATCCGCGCACCCGCCATAGTGGATCATTGCCGCCTGGAACGGGGCCGGCATCGCCCGCACGTAGGATCTCCGCCGATAGTTCGTGCCGGAGTTGCAGGTGTCCGTCACGAAGAACACCCGCACCCCCGCCGGCACTTCCCCCAGCACCTTCGACAGGTAGGTATCCGTCATCTGCCCATCCCAAAGACACAGCGTCTCGGACAGCTCGTCCGCTTCCGTCGTGTCTCCGTCGTTCACCTGGCCCCCGTGCCCCGAGACGTACAGCACCAGCAGATCCCCCTCCTTCATCCCACGGCAAGCCGCCCGGGCCGCGGCCTCCAGCGCCGCCCGCGTCGCCGCCGCGTTGTGGAAGACGGCCACTTGCAGTCCACGCTCACGGCACAACTCCCCAAACACGTCCGCGTCCACATCGCTCCCTGGACACGCGCCGCCCCAGCCGCCATACGCCGACCGGTCCACCGCCGTCAGGCCGGCCACCACGGCCCGCCGTAACACCCCGGTCGCCGGCACGAACACGTCCGGCGCCATCGCCGGCGGCTTCAAACAACAGCCCCCGACCATCACTCCCGCCAGCAACACTGCCACTCTCACCGCCCACGCTCCTTCCTGCCGTTGCCCAGTACCGCCCGCCGCCCCATGGCCGCGCCCTTGTGCTTCTCGTGCGCGTCCCACAGCGCTTCCCAGTCGCCGCCATCCCGTATGGCCGCCTTCAGCGCCTCCGCTTCCGCGCCAAGCTCGCCCGACCAGTCGGGCCGCACCCGATTCCCGTGCGCATCCCGGTAGACCTCCAGACCGGCATACCGATCCGTCCACCGCTTCACCGGCTCCGTGAATCTCTCCTTCACCAGCCCCAACGCCACCCCGGCGCCGCCATTCGTCACCCCGGCCACAGGCATCGCCGCCACTGTCAGCCTCACCACCGGCAACGCCACCACCGGCACGGCGATCTCCGCCACCCTATCGGCCAGTTCCCCGTCTCCATCCCCGCGCAGCAGTCCGTACTTCGTCTTGATCTCCCGCCGCAAGCCCACCGCCCCCTCGGCGCCCTTCAGGCTCTGACTCAGCTCTCGCAGCACCTTCCCCGGCCGCTTCACGTCACGCCACTCGATCCGGTCATAGACCGCCTGGGCCGTCGCCCAGTCGTTCGTACGCGCCGCCGCCACGAAGTCCGCCACGGCCTCTTCCTGGCCTCCCCTGGCCATGCCCAGGAGGGCCAGCAACCCCACGATGTAAGCGCTTCGTTTCATTCCTTCATCTTCACCAGTTCGGACTTCACCCGCCCCAGAAAGCGCGCGTTCTCTTCGGTTGCCTTCGTGGCCCGGATCACATTCTCCAGGAACTCACGGTACTCCGCCGCCGAAAGCAATGCCGGGTCAATATCCTCGAACCATCGCCAGATCGGGCTCTCTTCGTTCGGCGCACCCATCGCCCGCACGTTGTTCACGATCGCCGTCACCAGCAGCCGCGTTCCTTCGGTCCGCTTGCCTTGCATCCCCAGCACGCCCGCGAGCGTCACCTGCAAATCCCGCCTCATTCCCGCGGAACACTCCGGGTAATCCTCCAGCCCCTTCTTGAACTCGCTCTCCGCCTGGCCATATTTCCCGGCCCACATCGCCTTGGTCCCCAGCGCCATCCGCGCCCCCGCAAACTGCTCCACTCCGGCGTCCGGACAGTCTTCCAGCACCTTCTCGGGTCGGTCGAGCCACCCGTAGGCGATGGACCGCAGATAGTCCGACCCCTTGAAGGCCACCACCTTCTCGAAGACCGTGAACTGTTCGTTGCTCCCCAGGCAGCGCAACCCGGCGCCCAGGTAGAAGTGCGCCTTGCAGAGGTTGCTTTCGCCCCCGCCAGGGTTCGCCACAATCCAAGCCCGCAACGCAGCCATGCCCTCCGCGCTTTGGTAGACGCCACAGGCGCGGTCCAGTTCCGCCACCACGGGATCCACCGGCGTCCCCTCGCCGGCCATCCCGACGTATCCCGCCAGCACCACCGCCGCCAACACCACCGCTCGCTTCATTTTCATGTTCTTCCCTCTCTTTACGGCACTGTCCGTGCCCGTTCCCAACGTTCCGGCCGGACAGGGTTCCAATGCTGCCTCGTTCCGGACGCGTTCATCTCGAACGCCACCCCATCGAACCGCACCCACGACCACACCAGGTTCGTGTTGTGCTGACTCATCCAGTTCGTCCACTCCACCTCACACGCGTGACTCGGCCAGAAATAGACGCACTCCACCTCCGTGTTCGGCGAGAGAATCTGCGTCGCCAGTGCCGTATGCGGCGGCACCCCGATCCACTTGCGCACGTCGACGGCATGGTCATCGCAGTAGTACGTGTACGGGTCGGCGTCATCCAACCCCGAGTCGTTCGCCCCGCTCGAGATGTAGTAGTACACCAGCGTCTCGAAGTTGTTGGTGCTCGCCTTGATCTCGAAATCGGTCCACGATCCGCCCAGTTCCAGCCGCAGCACCGGATAGGTGTGTTCGTCCGCCAACAGTTCCGCCTGCGTTCCCTCCCAGTGGCTCGGCACGCCATCGAAGATCCAGCCGGCCCGGCAGGGCAGGGCCGCCCAGATCGCCAAGACTATGGCTGGCCAACGTCCGCACATCCTCAATCCCCCCGCCGTGTCACCTGCAGCACCCCGTCCGTTTCCGTGCTCCAGACCACCAGCGCATCCCCAAACCCGTACGAATAGCTCCCCTCCGGCACCCACACCACCGACGTCACGTTGGTGAACACGCGCCGGCCCAGAACCACGCTCACGCCCTGGCTCACCCGGCTCACCTGCGCTGTACCGGTAGTCGGACCGGCGTATTGCAGCATCACCGCCACGGTCACCCACGAGCTGTTCGCCTGCCCGTTCGAGACCACCACCGTTCCGTCCCCCAGGTCGAACGTGTCCGTGAACCCCTCCGCCGCCCCCGACGGCCGCGCCCACGCAACCAGCAGCCCCAGACACAAACTGACAACCCCCATTCTCATTCCATCACCCAGCCTCGAGTTTCCAGTTTCGAATTTCCAGTTTCTGCCCTCAGGGCAACACCCTCTCCGCCCTCTCGATCCCCGTCGTATACGCCGGCGTGCCGGCTCCCGCCGTTCCCAACGGCTCGTCGCTCAGGTACAACCGCCGCAGATACACCTGCGCATTGTTGAAGGCCGTTTGTGCCGACATGTTCACCGCCACGCTCATTTCCAGCATCAGGTGATAGATCACGATCGTCAGCGCGTGCGGTACGCACCGGTCCGGCAGCGTCGTCTCGTCCACGTCCATCTCGATGAAGGGATTGGCGGACAACCCGCTCCGGAAATCCGCCAGCACCTGCCCGGCGATCGCTGCCAGCCGCTCCGCCTTCTCAGGATGTGCGCCGATCCAGGCCGTATACGCCAGACTCACATCCGACGGCATCGCCGCCAGCACGTACGTCTCCGTAAACTCGATCCACTCCGCCACACATTCCCCCGGATCACTTCATGGAACCCTGCCCACCGCCCACCGCCCCTCTTTCTCGCGCCGTATCCGGCGCGAGGTGAGCCTGCGGCGCGCATTTCGCTGCCCGGCTATTGCCGGGATGGGGAAACGCCCGTTCAGTTTGGCCCAGCCGCAAGGCTTCGGCGTGGCGGGGCTGGATACGTATCCGCCCCGCCCGCCGAAACGAAGCGGATGGGCCGAAATCAACGGGCGCTTTCCCCACGAAATGCGTGCCGGCCTTGGCATATTCACACCCTCCCGCACCCCCAACTCCCGCGCCGCCCACGCCGCTACGCGGTTGCGACATTCAGCCGCACGCAGGCCGCCGAGTTCGTCACCTTCACATCCTCCGACCAGTCGAACTTCGCCACCTCCACGCGCCCGTCATCGCGCATGTAGCTCCCCGGCACCATGAACTTGTTCATCAGCCGGAAGGTCTTCATGAAGCTCGGGTCGCGCCGGCTGGGTGCCTCCTTGCGCGCGAAGATCAGCACCGCCGTGTCCAGCAGGAAGTTGATGCTCTCCGCTTTGCCCTCCTGTGCACTGTCGTAGATCATGTAGGACGTCCGCACATCCGGCGTCCCGATGAACATCTGCGCCGCCGACTGTTCCGTCGGCACCGCCAGTCCCAGGCTCGCGCGCCCGCCGTTGCCGACCACGAAGCGTCCGCGGACCTTTTCCTGGTTCTTGAAGATCTTCCAGGCCGTCGCCCCGAAGAGCACCCCCACGCCCATCAGCGAGCCGTACTTGGCCGCCTTGATGACACTCAGGATGGCGTCATCCACATCCGCGATGGGATCCGCGCTCGAGTTCCAGGTCTTGCTGGTCCCGGCGCCCACTGCGGCCAACGCGGCGTCGATCACGCTCTTCTCGTGCGACAGCGCCGACACCTCCGCCACGGCCACGGCACCCTCCCGCAGCATGTTTTCCAGCCCTTCGGCCTCGAGCTGCTCCAGGTTGTCCACCGGGAAGTCCAGCGCGTGCGGCTCGCAGTTGTAGGCCGCATCGCTCACCTCGAACCGCAGCTCGGACGCGCGCCCGCCCAGCGT
>JAQULY010000328.1 GCA_028718445.1 Kiritimatiellia bacterium | reverse complement strand
GCTGCCACGTCCCAGAGTGAACACCAGACTCCGAACACCGAATGCCTCTTTTCCGATGTCCTCGTCGGTGACGTCTGGCTTTGTGCCGGCCAGTCGAACATGGGCTTCCCAATGAGTGCGGCCGAGGGCGGTAAGGAAGCGGCGTCGGCCCCGCACTCGCCCATGATCCGTCTGCTGCGTATCCCCGAGCGTACGGCCCTGGCGCCGCAGGAAGACATGCACGCGTGCTGGAGCAACAGCACCGCCGAAGCGGTGAGTGACTTTTCCGCCGCCGGCTTCTTCTTCGCCGACAGACTGCAGCGCGAGTTGGGGCGACCGATCGGCATGATTCAGGCGGCCCACGGCGGCACCGTGGCCGAAGCGTTCATGAGCCCGGAGGCGCTCGCGGCTCCAGCGTTCCGGCCGATCACGGCGACTTGGGAGCAATGGATGAAGGAGTACCCCGCCACGCCGGAAGAACGCGCCAAGGTCGGAGAGCAAAGGAGGCGGAAGCTGGTCGCCGCGGGCAAGATTCCTCCCCCATGGCCGCTGGATCCCTGGCCGCCAGACCATTACCACCGCCCCAGTCTCCTCTTCAATGGAATGATCCGCCCGCTGATCCCCTACTCCATCCGGGGTGTGCTCTGGTACCAGGGCGAAGCCAACGGCTGGCGCGCCTGCCAGTACCGGGATCTGCTGCCGGCCCTGATCGCCGATTGGCGCCGCCAGTGGGGCCAGACCGCGCTTCCCGTCCTGCTCGTGCAACTGCCGCCTTTCGAGGTGGACTGGTTGGAGAAGGACGTGTGGGCGGAACTGCGCGAAGCCCAATTGCTGGTCTCCCAGCACGTACCCCACACGGCCATGGTCGAGACCCTTGATCTGGCCGATGGGACGGACATTCACCCGCCGCGAAAGCGCGAGGTGGGCGAGCGACTGGCTTTGGCCGCGCTCGCGACAGTCTATGGCAGGAAGGTGACCTATTCGGGACCAATCTACCGCTCATTGAGGATCGAGGGCGATCGCGTGCGGCTCCGCTTCGACCACGCGACCGGCGGGTTGACCGCAAAGGATGGCCAGCTCCACGGATTCACGGTCGCCGGCTCCGACCGGCGTTTCGTACCCGCGGAAGCGCACATCGAAGGCGAAACGATCCTGGTGGGGGCCGACAGCGTGCGCGGGCCGGTAGCCGTGCGCTACGGCTGGTGCAACGCGCCCGTGGCAGCGCTGTTCAATGGCGCCGGACTTCCGGCCTCGCCTTTCCGGACCGACAACTGGCCGGGTATTACCGAAGGTCGCGTCGCTCCGGATGAGTATTGAGAAAGTCGGGAACAACTGATATGGAGAGGAACGGTATTCAGATGAGTGGTGGTGGAACCAGAACCGATTGGCTGCACGAGGCAAAATGGGGCGTTTTCATGCATTACCTGGCCGTCCCGGCGGGTAGCAGCCAGGGAGAGGAACTGGATGCCGAGACCTGGAATCGGCGCGTGGATGCGTTCGATCTCCCTGGTGTCGTCCGGCAACTGCGGGAGATCCGCCCCGGCTACGTTGTGATAACGTTAGGCCAGAACTCGGGGCACTACTGCACCCCCAACGCGACATACGATCGGATCACCGGCGTCAAGCCCGGCAAGTGCTCGCGACGTGATCTCGTGGCGGAACTGGCCGAGGCTCTGGCGCCTCACGGAATTCGGGTGCTCGTTTACCTGACCGGCAGCGTACCCGAGTACGCGCCGGAGGCAGTCAAGGCGTTTGAGTGGGTCAAAGGGGCGCGCAGCGTGTCCTTTCAACGGAAGTGGGAATCCGTCATCCGCGAATGGTCCCTGCGGTGGGGGCGGCGTGTCCATGGATGGTGGTTCGACTGCTGTTATTACGCCGACACCATGTACCGGCTTCCCGAAGAACCCAACTTCAAGAGCTTTGCCGCGGCGGTTCGCGCGGGAAACCCGGATAGCCTCGTGTCCTGGAACGTGCAGGGCATCACCACGACCCCGCACGCCTCGGACCCGGAGGAGGATTTCACGGCAGGCGAGGTCAACGAGCCTCGCGATGTGGATGCGCCCGGCCGCTGGGATCAACACGCTCAGTTCCACATTCTGACCTACCTGGGCCGAACGTGGGGGCAACTGCCGATTCGCTTCGACGCGGCGGAGGCGATTGCCCATACGCTCGAACTGACCGACTGTGGCGGCGTGGTGACGTGGGACGCCCCGCACTCGTGGGAAGGTCTGATCGATCCCGGCGCCTTCTCCATCCTGAAGGCGATCGGCCGCGCCGTCGCCGCAACGCGCGGCACACCCGACAAGGCGCCACCCCGCGTCGTGCGGCCTTGGGTGACCTTCTTCGAAACGCCCGGCGCCGCAGCTGACGGTGTGAAGACCGGACGCATCCGTTTGGCGCTGCAGAACCAGTGGCCGGAACGTATCGCGGGTGAGGTGGCTTTGTCGATCGCCCCTCCGTCGGCGGGTTGCATCGAGGGGGAGGCCACGGTCGCGTACACCGTCGAACCGGGTGGCGCCGCCCAGGCGGAAGTGGGGTTCCGGCTCCGCGACACCTCGCCGGAGGCTCCTTCGGTACACCTGCAGCTGTCCCGCTCATTGAGCAAGAGGACGCTCCTCTACACCTTTCCGAGACGCGAACGTGTCGAGCTGCCGCGCCTGGCCATGCCCGCTTCGATCGAGACGCTTGCCCGCGCGATGGAACCTCTTCCTTGGCGGATGATTCGCACGGGCGGGGGCCAGACCGTCGCCGAGGTGAAACTCGCCGTGACGGACGGCCATCTGGCGATCGTGAGCAAGGTCACTGACAGTCTCATGCGGCGCACGCCGAACGTTCACGACGGATCCTGCATGGAGGTCTTCGGGATGGCCGAACCGGGGGAGACCATCAAGCAGATCATCCTGGCGCCGGCAAACTCGGACGCTCCGGCCGTGGTCCTGCTGGTGGAGCGCGATCCGGAGTCTCCGTCCGCCGGTATACACCCCACCTCGAATGTCCAATACTGCTCCTCGACGAACCATACGGGCTACACCTCGGCGACGCTGATTCCCCTGCCGTGGTGGCTCAAGCGGGCGACCGCACCAGATCAATTTCTGCTTGAAGTGGTCGTCACCGCGGGAGGCGGCGCCAACCTGTTCGAGCGGAGTGCGCTGTTCGGCCCCCACGAGGCCGCCTTCTTCACCGATGGTTACGCCTCCATCGCCTGCGAGGCCGAGGGACAGCGCTGATGAGCCGGATAGTCCCGCCGCGTAAGCATCGAGAGCGTGAAAGGGCGTAGGGATGGGCAATTTTACGGGTGTGGCACTGGGGTTGGCACTCGCGACGACACTGTCAGGCGGCGGGATCGCGGCTGGAGGGCAGCACCTTGCGGCCGCGCTTACATTGGCCCGCGATGGACAACCGGCAGCGCTGATCGTTCTCGCGGCACAACCGACGCGGGCGGCGCAGTTCGCCGCCTTCGAGCTGCAATACCATGTCCAGAAGATCACCGGCGCCACGTTGCCGATCGCGCGAACCAATGTGCCGCCGGAGGGGACCCGGATTTTTGTGGGCGAGAGCGGTGCCACACGCGCGATGGGTCTGTGCAGCACCAACTTCGCCCACCAGGAGTACCTCATTCGCGTAGTCGGTCCGGCAACCATCATACTGATGGGGCGTGATGCCGATGATCGCGGCGCCGTCGACTACGCGAACGCCGCCACGTGGCCCGGCTGGTATGACGACCGGGCAACATGTTTTGCCGTGCACGACTTTCTGGAACGTTTCTGTGGCGTGCGCTGGCTCAATCCCACCGAAAGCGGTACCGCCCTCCCCATTACGTCCACGCTGACCGTGGCCGTGACGGACGTCCAACGCGCCCCGTTCTTCAAGATGCGTACCGGAACTGTCGTGGACTGGCTGTACCCGGCCTGGGATGCGTATGACGCCGGAACGGGAACGCTGTGGGCTCATGACAGCCCCGGGTACAGCAACTACGTCGCCGTGGCTTATCCGTCCGCATTTGCACAAGCCGCGAACGATGCGGCCTTCCGGACGGCCAGAGCTCGCGCCGCCAAGCTCTTCATGCACCGTCAACGCCTTGGCGGCCAGCGCTTTCTCTGCAATCATTCCATGAATGGCTACTACGGCCGTTTCCGCGACACCCACCCCGAATGGTTTGCGCAGGGTCATCCGATCACGGCGAACTCCCAATTCTGCTACGCCAACACCGGGTTCGTCGGGCAGGTGGCGGCGGATGCCGCCGCCTACTACGATGGGCAGCCGGCCCCCGGCCAGTGGTGGAAATCGCCTAACACGTTTCCGGTCGCCCCGCAGGATACGGGCGGTTACTGCACCTGTGCGGATTGTGAGCAGTGGAAGAACGCGGACGCTTCCGTCTACTTCTCCGTCGGCCGAGTCAGCGATCTGGTCTTCAACTTCATCAACGCCGTGGCCACCCGTCTGCAGGTGACCCACCCCGGGAAGCGGCTGATTGCCCTGGCCTACGATGGGTACGCCGCGCCGCCCACGCGGGTGTCCTTGAACACGAACGTGGACGTGCAGTTCTGTTTCAGCGCCAATCAAACCCCCTACAAGGTTGCCGAGTACAACCACGAACTGGACCACCTGAAAGCATGGGGCGAAGAGGCCAGGCGCAGCGGGAGAAATCTTTCCCTGTGGATGTACGGGTGGGGCGGAATCTGGTGGGGACAAGCCGGTCGCGGCAGCACCTTCAACCCTCTCCCGAGTTACTTTGCCCACAAGGCCGACGAACAGTTCAAGCTGTATCGCGACTACAACTACCAGCAAGGCATGTTCTATGACGGTTGGCTCCAGGAAGTTGATGCGTATATCAGCCTGAAGCTCATGGACGATCCGTCCCGGAATGTGGAGACGTTGCTGACCGATTACTTTGTGGGCCTGTATGGGCCACGCGCCGGTGCGCCCATGCGACAGATGTATGCCGTCTTGGAGGACACGTACTGCAATCCGACGAACTATCCCTGGTTCTACGCCAAGGTTTCCCCCGAAACGCTCTGCTGGGGCTGGCTGGGAACGGCGGCGCGCATGGCGACGATGTCCAACCTCATGGCGCAAGCCAAGGCTGCCGCCACGGACGAGCCCTGGATGACGAACGTGAAGCTGTTCGAGACCGGGACATGGGACTGCATGGTGGCCGGGCGCAGGCATTTTGAGGAGACGCATCCCGCTCCAACCATCGGTCTGACGTCTCCTACGGTAACGGTCTTCACCGTGTCCACGCCCATCTCCCTGGGCGTCAAGGCGAGAGCCCATGGCAGCGCCATCTTCGGGCTGGCCTCCAAGAACCTCTGGAGCAGCAACTCGGTCCTGGCCCAGGGTTGGCACCACGTTCTGGCCACGCACGACCAGGACAAGATGGAGTTGTTCGTGGACGGCTTGAGCCAGGAATCTTGTCCCTACATCCCGGTCGGTCTCAGCCAGGGCCGGCCCTACCTCGGCAACGCTGCCGGCGGCAAAGGTCTGATAGGTACTCTTGACGAAGTGCGCTTCTCATCCTGTGTGCGGCATGGCGCAGAGACCTACAGCAACCAACTCGTGCGGCCGCCGGACGCCGACACGAACAGCACGCTCCTGCTGCGCTTCGAGTCCAGTCTGCCGGAAGGGTCGGTCACATCCGGGTGTCCCGTGTGGGCTTCCGGGAAGCACGGCACGGCGATGGAGTTCCACGGCGCGGATGGCGTCAGCTTCCCGACGGTCGCACTACCAGTGCTGCCCAGTAACGTCGGCAGCTTGGAACTGTGGCTGCAGCTCAAGAGCAACGGAACCAATGACCATGGCCGGATCTTCACGATCTGGGACGATGCCGGCGGCTGGCAGATGCTCACCACCTTTGGCTTCGGAGTGGGTTACACGACCGAATCCCACGCCGTAAAGGTGGATTACTTCGACGGGGACACCCTCATCGGTACTACGACCACTTACCCCTACGATCTGACGTGGACAAACGTCGCGGCGGGCACTCACATTATCAAGGCGAGAGCCACCGATTTCGCCAACCTTTCCACGGTCTCCACCTCGGTGACGATCACGGTGGTTGGGAATCCATGAGGAAAGCAAATAGTAACGGCGCCAAACCCTGGCTCAGCGGAACCGATGTCCGGGAACCGTTCCGGGGTGGAAGCATTCTGGAAGCGTCGACGGTTCTCACGTGGACGCGACCCAGTCGGAGTTCTTTCGGATCGATGCCATTGGGCAACGGTGATGTTGGCATTAACGTCTGGGTTGAAGGTAATGGCGATCTGCTATTCTATGTGAGCAAGGTCGATGCCTTCGACGACCGTCATCGTCTGCCCAAACTCGGACGCATCCGTGTGCACCTGCATCCCAATCCCTTTCTGAGAGGAAAGCCCTTTGTCCAGACTCTGCGGTTGCGGGAAGGTCTGATTGTCGTTCGCGCGGGCAGCTGCGGCGAAGAGCTCGAACTGAAGATCTGGGTAGACGCCAATCACCCGGTGATTCGGGTGACCGGCCGAGCTTCCTGCCCCATAGACATGACGGTCAGCTTGGAGACGGTCACCCGGCCAC